>JAGQRJ010000080.1 GCA_020425635.1 Planctomycetota bacterium
CGCGGCCTGGGCGGCGTCGCGCTCGGCGCTCAAGCGCGCGCGCACCTCGGGGTCGAGCCCGCCCAGGGCCTCCCTACGTAGCTCGAGCTCCCGCAGCGCCTCCCGCGCTTCGCGCGCCCGCGCGTGCGCCAGGGTCGACACGCGACCGTAGAGCGCGCTCCCCGAGAGCCGCTCGAGCAGCGCCGCGCGGTCGGCCGCGTCGGCGCGCAAGAAGGCGGCGAACTCGCCCTGGGCGAGGAGCACCGAGCGCGCGAAGGCGTCGTAGTCGAGGCCCACCGCGTGCTCGATCGCCTCCAGGGTCTCGGTCTTGGTGTGGCCCCCGAGCTGCTGATCCCGGTCGAGGTCGCGCAGCTCGAGGGTCTGCGCCTGGAGCCGCCCGTCGGGTCGCCCGCGGGCGCGGCGCACGCTCCAGGTCGCGCGGTAGCGCCGGCCCCCGCGCCCGACGAAGTCGACCTCGGCGAACCCCGCGCCCGCGCCGCGCCGCAGGACGCCCCGCGGATCGCGGCTCTTCAGGTCGTCGGCGTCGCGCGGGTGGCGGTAGCCGACCGGGGCGCCGCCGCGACCGCCGAGGCGCGGGGTGCGGTCGTAGCGCGCGAGGCACAGCGCGTCGAGGAGGGTGCTCTTGCCGGCGCCGGTGGGACCGGTCACCGCGAACAGCCCGCTCCCCCCCAGGGCCTCCTGGGTCAGGTCCAGCTCGAAGGGCCCGGCCAGGCTGGCGAGGTTTTCGCCGCGGATCGCGAGGACCTTCACGCGGCCCCCTCGCGGTCGCTCGGGGGGCGGCGCGGGAGCGCCCCGAACAGCGGGCCGAAGGCTCCGGGCTCGGGGACGGACTCTGCCTCGGGCTCGGGCGCGGGCTCAGGCCCGGCGAGCTCCGAGCTCGGCTGCGCGAGCTCCTGCGCCGGACGCGCTGGCGCGGACGCCGCCGCAGCCCTCGACTCCGAGGCGTGGGTCTCCGCCGTCCGCGGGGGCGCGGCGAGGCGCGGCGCCCGCACCTTCGCGGTCCACCCCCCGGTGTCGCGACCCGCGGGGGCTGGCGCGGCCTCCGCGGGCGCGTCGGGCAGGGGCTCGCGCTCCTGCGCCTGCGCCTCCTGCACCAGGGCCTCGAAGCAGGCGCTGAGCTCGGCGCTCGGCGCCTCGTCGAGCGCGCGCGCGCAGAGCTGCTGGAACACCTCGAGCGGCGCCAGGTCGTGGAGCCGCGCCTGGGGGGCCGCCTCGGGGAGCGCCGCGCTCGCCGCCCGCGGACGGCTGACCTTGAGCGCGATCAGCTGGGCCGCGCGGTCTGCGAGCGCCTCGTCGACCAGGCGCCGCAGGTCGGGCTCGGGGGCCCCGAGCTCGACGCGCACGTCCAGCCAAGGGCGCCGACCCTCGTGCTCGCTCGCGGCCGGGAGCAGGCGTAGCTGCTCGAGGACCTCGGGCAGGGGGCGCGGCCCGTCGGCGGGGACGCGGAGCAGGGTCCGGGTCTGCGGGATCGGCAGGGCCTCGACCTTGGCCTTCTTCCCGCGCAGATCGACCTGAAGCACCTGGTGGTCGTAGCCGACCTCGGCGAAGGAGAGCGGGATCGGCGAGCCCGCGTAGCGGATCGTGTCGCGCCCCACCGCCTGGGCCCGGTGCAGGTGCCCCAGGGCCACGTAGCTCACGTCTGCGTCGAACAGCTCCCGAGGCAGGGCGTCCTTCCCGCCGGCGACCGGTCGCTCGCTGTCGGCGGTGCGCTCGGCGTCGCACAAGGTCCCGTGGGCCGCGACCACCACGGCCTGCCCTCGCTTGCGTCGCGCCCGCGCTGCCTCGAGCACCCGGCGGTGGACCTCCGCCGCCCCCTCGGCGTAGGGCAGCCCTGAGGGCACGTCGGCGGGCCGCACGAAGGGCACCGCCGCGAGCCAGGCCTTCACCGGGCCCTCGGGGCCGGCGTCGGCCGCCCGCAGCGGGACCACGAGCTCCTCCGGGTCGAACTCGCCGGCGGGTCGGGTGCTCGCGACGACCCGCACG
This sequence comes from Planctomycetota bacterium, assembly GCA_020425635.1. Classification (GTDB taxonomy): domain Bacteria; phylum Planctomycetota; class J058; order J058; family J058; genus JAGQRJ01. The sequence continues at coordinate 1,984 of JAGQRJ010000080.1, forward strand.
CCCCAGCGCTCGAGCAGGGGGCTCGGCGCGGCGAGTCGCGCGGGGCTGTCGTGGTTCCCCGCGAGGACCACGGTCTGCAGCCCGGGCCGCGCGCGGGCTGCGTCGGCGAGGAAGGCAAAGAACGCCCGCTCGGCAGCGATCGGCGGGGTGGTCGTCTCGTAGACGTCGCCCGTGATCAACACCGCGTCGGGCTGGAGCGCCTCGATCTGCGTGAGCAGCCACGCCAGGAACGCAGCGTGATCCTCGCTCTGCTCCTGTCCGTGGAGCGAGTGCCCGAGGTGCCAGTCCGAGGTGTGCAGGATTCGCATGCCGACCAAACACCCACCGTACGCGGGGGGTCGGACATCGCGATTGATCGCCACCCTCAAGTCCCTGCGCGGATAGGGCTTGGCGCGGGGGCCGACGATGACCCCTACTCGACCAGGGGCACCTTGCGGCGAGGCTCGTGGTCGGCGATCGCGGCGGCGGCCGGCAGCGCGACCAGCGCGCTGCCGAGCACCCCCCAGGCGTAGGCCGCGTTGGCCGACGCGGGCCGGGCCACGATCAAGAGCGGGAGCGGGCTCAGCACGCACAGGAGCAGCCCGCGCAGGAGGGAGTGGTGTCGCAGCCGCGCGTAGGCGAAGGCCGCGAAGGGCGCGGGCAAGGTCGCCATGAAGAACCAGGCGTCGAGCTGCCAGGGCGCGGAGAGGAACGCCTGCAGCTTGCTCTGCACCGCCTCGGTCGCCGCGGTCAGCCCCTTCCCGTAGACCAGGGCGTCGGTGTAGTGCGCCTGGAACCACGCGGCCGCGAAGAGCACGCCGCCGAAGAAGTAGGTCAACGTCGCGCCCTTCAGCGCCTCCTTGCGCGGGAGCGGGGCCTCGCGGCGCAGGTGCTGCTCGAGCAGCGCCAGGGGCAGGTTCGCCAGGCCGACGAAGCCGGCGACGAAGAGCGCGCCCACGGCGAGGTCGAAGGGCTTGTCCGTCGAGAGCTGGCCCGCGGCCATGGCCACGGCGAGCACCCCGCTGCGCAGCGTCGCCTTGCCGAGGGTCTCACGGGTCAACCAGGGCCGGGGCTCACCCGCGGCGTCCGCGTCGGCCGGCGCGCTCGGGTCGCGCTCGGTCACGCGCTCAGTTGACCGTCAGCTCGCGTCGGCGCACCAGCAGGTCGAGCACGCCCTCGAGCCGCAGGAGCTCCTGGTCGAGGTACTCGCGCCGCAGGCGCGGGCCCGGGCTCATGGCGAGCTCGTCCTTGAGCACGTCTCGGGCCTCGAGGTAGTAGCCGATCGCCGACTCGAGCAGCTCCGACCGACGGTAGGCCGTCGCCGCCCGCTTGTAGCTCGCGAGGTCGGTGAGCGCCTGGCGCTCGAGGAAGCGCGCGCGCTGCAGCGAGCGCGGCGCGTGCTCGCCCACCTGGTCGTTCGTGAGGGGAACGTCCTCCTGGGCAGCGCAGCCGACGAAGCCCACGACCAGCGCGCAGGCGAGGAGCCAACGGTTCATGTGCTCAGGCCTCCTGGCCGCAAGGCCGGATCTGGTTTGCCGAGGCTCCGCGCCCGGGTGCCCTTGGTCCCGGGCCCCGAGGGGCGCGGCGCCTCTGCGTTCTGCTGGGCGAGCCTGCGCAAGGACTCGACCTCCTTGGGCTCGAGGGCGCGCGATTCGCCGTCCTTCAGCCCCCGGAGGGTCAGGGCGCCGATCCGCGTGCGCGTGAGCCCGAGGACCTTGGCCCCGACCTTGGCGAACATGCGCCGCACCTGGCGGTTCTTGCCCTCGCAGATCGTGAGCCCGAGCTCGGTCTCTTCCTTCCGGCGCTTGACGATCCACACCTTGGCGGGGAGGGTGCGCCCCTCGCTGAGCCAGATCCCGCTGCGCAGGCGCACGAGGTCGGCCTCCGAGACCTCGCCGCGCACCCGCACGGAGTAGGTCTTCTCGATCCCGTAGCGGGGGTGGGTCAGCAGGTTGCTGAAGGCCCCGTCGTTGGTCAGGATCAGCGCCCCCCGCGACTCGTAGTCGAGCCGCCCCACGCTGAAGGTCCGCCGGGACTCGTCGGGCAAGAGCTCGAACACGGTCTTGCGACCCTGGGGGTCGTTGCTCGTGCAGAGCACGTTCTTGGGCTTGTTGAGCAGGTAGTAGACCGAAGACTCGACGCGGATCGGCTTCCCGTCGACGGCGATCTCGTCGCCCAGGGCGTCGGCCTTGGCGCCCAGCTCCGAGGCGACCTCGCCGTTGATCGTGACCCGGCCGGCGGCGATCAGGTCTTCGCACGCGCGGCGCGAACCAAACCCGGCGCGGGCGAGGATCTTCTGCAGCCGCTCGGGGGCCTGGGCGTCACCCGCGCCCTCGGCGGCCCGCTTGCTGCGGGCTTGCGCGTCGTGGAGGGTCCGGGGCTTCTTCGGTCGTCGGGCCACTGGGCTTTGCCTCTGGCCTGGAGGTCACCACGACCTTCAGGCTCGCTTGCGCGCGACCGGCCCCGCACCGAAGGCGGGCACCGGCCGGCTCCGCCCTCGGGCGGGGGCGCTCACCGCAGGGTGAGCGCGAGCGAACTACTCGTTGTTGCGCTCTTGGACGAAGACCTCGTAGGCCTGCTGAGCTGTCAGCTTGGGCTTGCCGAGGGCGTAGAAGGCCGCCTCCCACACCTGCGCGTCGTCCTCGGCGAGGGCCGACTTCAGCACCTGGTAGACGTCGCCCGAGACCGACTTGCCCTTGAGGCAGTCGCCCATGGCGCGCGCCATGGCGGCGCGCACCGGGTTCGCGTTGGTCGTGTCGCGGAACTCGCTGGCCAGGGTGCTCAGCGCGGCGTCCTGGGCCTCGGGCCCGATCGCCGAGAGCGCGGCGAGGCACGCCAGGCGCACGTCGTCGGGGCGCCCCGAGCTGAGCTTGCAGTTCTCCACGAGGGCGGCAGACGCCTGCGCGATCTGGAACTGGGTGTGCCCGCGGCGCAGCCCAGCGATCGCCATGGCGGCCTGCTTGGTCACGTTGTTGCTGCGCGTCTTCTCGTCGGCCTGGTCTTCGGCGGAGCCGAAGGCGGCGTTGAGCTTGTCGGCCAGGGTGCCCTTGGCGATCCCCGGGCTGATCAGGTCCACGGCCTTGCCCGCGTCGACGAGGCGCTGCATCTCCTCCTCACGCTCGGTGAGGATCATGACCTTCATGGTCTTGGTGCGGTAGTCGTCGGAGAGCTCGTCGATCACCTGGACCTCGATCGGGTCCTCGCCGCGGTGGTCGGGGTTGAGCTCGCTGGAGACGATCAGCAGGTCCTCGCTGGGGAAGCTCCGCGCGCGCACCAGCGCCTGACGGCTCTGCTCCACGCCGAAGGCCATGTAGCCCAGCTCACGCAGCAGACCCACGATCCGGTTGCGGTCCGCGCGGTTGGGCTCGACCACGAGCACCACGCGTTGACCGCTCTCCCCGAGGGCCTCGATCAGGTTGGGCACCACGAGGTTCGCGTTGGGGAACGCCCCCGGAGGGTTGAGCTTGGCCGCGGCGATCGCCGCCGCGAAGCGCACGCGTTTGTCGCCGTAGCTGAGGGCCGCGGCGAAGGCCGCCCCGCCGCTCGGGTGCTCGGGGGTGCTGCCCACGGCGCCGAGGCCGTTGGCGTTGTTGAGGGTCGAGGGGCCGCGGTAGCCCATGCGCCGCACGCGACGCTCGAGCTGCGGGACCGCCGACAGCCGACGCCCAGGGCGCCGCGCGGGCTCCTCGTCGCCGCCCTCCTCGGTGCCTTCGTCGCCCCAGGGGTCGTCGGGGTCAGCGCCCTCGTCGGAGCCGCCGTCCGAGCCGCCGTCGGAGCCGCCGTCGTCGCCCCAGGGGTCGTCGGGGTCGCTGCCCGAGTCCGCGCCGCCCGAGTCGCTGCCGCCCGAGTCGCTGCCGCCCGAGTCCGAGCCGCCGTCGCCCCAGGGGTCGCTGCCCGAGTCGCTGCCGCCCGAGTCCGAGCCGCCCGAGTCGCTGCCCGAGTCCGAGCCGCCCTCGCCCCAGGGGTCGCCCGAGTCCGAGCCGCCCGAGTCGCTGCCCGAGTCCGAACCACCCGAGGTGTCGAACCCGCCGCCGCTGGAGCCGCTGTCCGAGCCGCCGCTGTCGCCCGAGGTGTCGAAGCCCGAGCCGCCGGAGCTGCTCGAGCCGCCGCCGGAGCTGCTCGAGCCCCCGCTGCCCGACTCCTCCGGAGGCAGGTAGCGCGTGGTCCCGCCGCCGCCGAGCAGCGCGGGGTCGACGTCGACCTCGGCCAGGCGCTCGATCAGGAAGGTGGCGACCTCGGCGCGCTGGTCGGCGAGGGCCTTGCCCAGCGCGTCGAACATGGCCTCGGGGCCACGGCTCGCGACCAGGCCCTTGATCTTCGCCATGCGCGCTTGCATGGCCTTGAGGTTCTCCTCCTCGTCGCCCTCCACGGACACGCCGCGGGCCTCGGCCTGCTTGAGCGCGAGGAGCGAGGTCTCGACCTCGGTCCACTGCTTGGCGTAAATGTTGAGGAGCAAGGTCCAGAGCTTCCCGTCCTCGGGCGCCACGCTCAGGCCCTGGTAGGCGAACTCCTCGGCGACCTCTTCGTTCCAGCGGAAGCGCGGCACCTCGACCGAGGTCAGCTCGCCGTCGCGCCACTTCCACACCACGTATTCGGGGTAGCGGTTGACGAGGAACAGCGGGTTCTCGCGGTAGAACTCCTCGCCGATCCGCGCGTAATACTCGGCCGTGGCGAAGTCGGGCCCGCTGATCCGCTGGATCGCTTGGCTCGCCGCGCTCTTGGCCTGCCCGTCGCTGCCGGTCTCGGCCAGCTTCTTGAGCGGCGGGACGGCGCGCACGTCGTGGGTGTAGCCGAGCGCGATCGCGGCGTTGCGCTGGAGGGTGGGGTTGTCGGACTTGAGCAGCTGGATCACCGCCAGCGTGCCCTCGTCGCCGAGGCGAGCCAGCATGTGGATCACCCGCACGACCTTGTCTTCGTCGTTCGAGTCGGCGAGGACGTTGGCGATCGCGGGGACCACGTAGTGGCCGTAGTTGGCGATCAGCTCCTCGAGGGTCTCGTACTCGGTCATGAAGTCGTCGGACCACAGCCCGTCCAGCTTCTCCCGCAGGGCCTCCTCGTCGCGACGCTCCCGCACGGGCTCGCGCTCAGCGCTGCGCAAGATCCGGCGCGCGTAGGTCGCGAGCCGCCCCTGTCGGGCGAGGGCGCGCACCCAGAAGTGGTAGCCGGCTTCGTCGCGATAGCGCAGCGCCTGCTCGGCGCTCGGGCGCGCCTCGAGCACCTTGCGGAAGTAGTCGGCGGCCTCCTCGAAGCGCCCTTGCTCGAACGCATCGACCCCCTGGCGGAACTCGGTGTCCTGGCCGTGGGAGGTCGAGGGGAAGATGAGGAGCGCAGCCCCGCAAAGCAGGGCGGGAATGATCCGGGTGAGCATGAAACCCTTCTCCTGTAGTTCGTAGCCTTCGCGCTGTGGCTGCGGAACGTGGGGTGGATTCTACGTTTGTGGCGGCGAGACCGTCAACCCGGGTCCGGGGATCTCCCGCAATCGGCCAGAGAGGGTAGAACCTGGCATGCACATTCACCTGGACCTGATCGGCGGGGTGGCCGGAGACATGCTCCTGGGGGCACTTACGGCCGCCGGGGCCTCGCTGGAGGCCCTCCAGGCCTCGGTCACCGAGCTCGGCCTCGGGGCCCGGCTCGAGGTCTCGACCACCCACCGCCGGGGTTTGCTGGCCCACCGGGTCCAGGTCTCGGGGCCCGAGTCGCCTCCCCACCGGGCTTGGCGCGACGTGCGGGCGCTCCTCGGCGGGCTGCCCCTGCCCGAGCGCGCCCGCGCCCGGGCGCTGGCGGCCTTCGCAGCCCTCGCGGAGGCCGAGGCCGCCGTCCACGGAGCCGAGGTCGAGGAGGTCCACTTCCACGAGGTCGGGGCGATCGACGCGATCGTCGACGTGGTCGGGACCTGCCTCGCCCTCGAGCTCCTCGGCGTGGACACCGTCTCGGCGTCTGCCTTTCCCCTGGGCCAGGGATCGGTGGCGGCCGCCCACGGCCGCCTCCCGGTGCCCGTGCCCGCGGTGCTCGAGCTGCTCGCCCGCCGCGGCGCCCCGAGCGTCCCGGGGCAGGCGGCCCGCGAGCTCGTGACCCCGACCGGCGCGGCGCTGGTGACCACCCTCGCGGGGACCTTCGGCGCGCAGCCCGCGGGCACCGTGCGCGCGGTGGGCTACGGCGCGGGGGCTCGCGAGGCGGCCCCCGGTGAGCCGGCCAACCTCACCCGAGCCGTGCTCCTCGAGCCGGCGGCTGCGACCCCCGAGGACGAGGTCGTGGTCCTCGAGGCCAACCTCGACGACCAGGAGCCCGAGCAGGTCGCGCACGCCGCCGAGGCGCTCCTCGCCGCGGGCGCCCTCGACGCGTTCTTGACCCCGGTGCTCATGAAGAAGGGCCGGCCGGGCGCGGTGCTCAGCGCCCTCTGCGCCCCGGCCGACGCGGAGCGCCTGACGGAGCTGCTGCTCCGCGAGACCACCAGCCTCGGGGTCCGCAGCCGACGCGAGCGGCGGCGGATCCTCCCCCGCTGGCAGCGCGAGGTGCCCACGCGCTTCGGGCCGGTGCAGGTCAAGTTCGCCCTCCGCCCGGGAGGCGAGCTCAGCGCGGCCCCCGAGTTCGAGAGCTGCAAGCGCGTCGCGGCCGAGGCGGGGGTCCCCCTCCGCCGGGTGCACCTGGCCGCGCTCCAGGCCGCGGCGGGGGTCGACCCCCGTGGCTGAAGCCCACACCCCGCTGCGCCGGCTCCTGACCCACGCCCGCGCCCACCGCGGCCGGATCCGCCTGGCCTCGGCGTGCTCGGTGCTCAACAAGGTCTTCGACCTCGCCCCCCCCGCGCTGATCGGCGCAGCGGTAGACGTGGTGGTCAAGAAGCAGGAGTCCTGGATCGCGAGCTGGGGCTACCCCGACGTGACCCAGCAGCTGTGGATCCTGGCCTTGCTGACCGTCTTGATCTGGGGCCTCGAGTCGGCGTTCGAGTACTGCTTCGCCGTGCTCTGGCGCAACCTCGCGCAGACGATCCAGCACGAGCTGCGCCTCGAGGCCTACGCGCACATTCACCAGCTCGACATGGCCTGGTTCAGCGAGCAGCACTCGGGCGACCTGCTGGCGATCCTCAACGACGACGTCAACCAGCTCGAGCGCTTCCTCGACGGCGGCGCCAACGACCTGATCCAGGTGGCGACCACGGCGGTGTGCGTGGGCGCGGCCTTCTTCGCCTTCTCGCCGGGGGTCGCGGTGCTCGCGATCTTGCCCGTGCCCTTCGTGGTGTGGGGCTCGTTTCGCTTCCAGTCGCGGATCGCGCCGCGCTACCGCGAGGTCCGCGAGCGCGTGGGCGCGCTGAGCGCAGTCCTCGCGAACAACCTGCGGGGGATCGCCACGATCAAGAGCTTCACCGCGGAGGCGCGCGAGGTCGAGCGGGTGCGCCAGCGCAGCGAGGACTACCTCACGAGCAACCGGCGCGCGATCCGCTTGAGCTCGGCCTTCTCGCCCCTGATCCGCATGGTGATCGTGCTCGGCTTCCTCGCGACCCTGGTCTACGGGGGCCACCTTACCCTCCGGGGCGAGCTCGAGGTCGGCGTCTACAGCGTGCTGGTGTTCTTGACCCAGCGCCTGCTGTGGCCGTTGACGCGGCTCGGCACGACCTTCGACCTCTACCAACGCGCCATGGCGAGCACCCAGCGGATCCTCGACCTCCTGGACACGCCGATCCGAATCCAGGAGGGGGCGCACACCCTCGAGCGCGCCGAGGGCCGGGTGTCCTTCGCGGCCCTCGGCTTCGCCTACCCCGAGCGCGACCCCCTGTTCGCCGGGCTCGAACTCGAGGTCCCCGCGGGCACGACCCTCGCGATCGTGGGGCCCACCGGCAGCGGCAAGAGCAGCCTCGTGCGCCTGCTCCTGCGCTACCACGACCCGCAGCAAGGGCAGGTCTGCCTCGACGGGCGAGACGTGCGCGAGCTGACCCTCGCCTCCCTGCGCGGGCAGATCGCGCTCGTGCCGCAGTCGACCTTCCTCTTCCCCGGGACGGTCGCGGAGAACATCGCCTACGGCCGGCCCGGCGCGACGGAGGCCGAGGTCGAGGCCGCGGCGCGCAAGGCCGAAGCCCACGACTTCATTCGCGCGCTGCCCCAGGGCTACGCGACCCAGGTCGGCGAGCACGGCCAGAAGCTCTCGGGCGGCCAGCAGCAGCGCCTGTCCCTCGCGCGCGCCGTGCTCAAGGACGCCCCGGTGCTGATCCTCGACGAGGCGACCTCCGCGGTCGACAACGAGACCGAGGCCGCGATCCAGCGCTCGCTCGCGCAGCTCAGCAAGGGCCGGACGACGATCGTGATCGCCCACCGACTCTCGACGATCCGCCGCGCCGACCAGATCGTGGTCATGGAGCAGGGGCGGATCACCGAGCGCGGGACCCACGAGGAGCTGCTCGCCGCCGAGGGCACCTACGCCCGACTGTGGGCGGTGCAGACCGGCGAGGTCCTCCCGCTCGAGGTGTGAGCGAGCTCCGGACACCTCGCCTTTCCTGCCCCTGGCCCCTGACGTAGGATCCCGCGATCCAATGAGACGCCTGCTCCCCTACTCCCTGCTCGCGGCCACCTGCTTCCTCGCGGGGTGCTCCGACGACAAGACGAACCTCCCGTTCACGGTCCCGTTCACGCCCACCCCCGCGGTGGTCGAGGGCACGACCGCGATCTTCTATCGGGTCACGGCGGCGGACCCCAACGCGAACATCGGCGTGCAGGTCTCGAGCGACCGCGGCGCGACCTTCCAGCAGGTGACGATCGGCGCCGGCTCGCCGCCGCTCTTGAACGCGCCCGCGACCCCCGAGGGCTTCACCAACTTCTTCGTGTGGGACCCCCTCCCCGACCTCGGCCCCGGCCTGCACCGCAACGTGATCGTGCGCGTGTTCGGGCTCCAGCGCGACCTCGGGCTCCCGGGAGACACCGCCCCCTTGATCGTCGACCTCACCGACCGGCTGGACGCGATCCCCGGCGGGCCGACGACCCGCGGCGCCGTGATCGCGCCGCTCCCCGACGGCAGCGTGTGGGTCGCCGGCGGCGACCAGGGCGGGACCCCGAGCCTCGCGGGCTTCCGCTACGACCCGCGCGCCAACACCTTCACGGCGAGCGACGGCCTGCGCAGCGCCCGACGCGACGCCCGCAGCGTCCGGCTCAGCGACG
>JAGQRJ010000571.1 GCA_020425635.1 Planctomycetota bacterium
CTCTTGTGCTCGATCGGAATCCCCATGTCGCGCAGGACCTTCTTGTCGCGCTCGAAGCGGCGCATCAGCGAGTCGCGCGAGGCGTGGTCGTTGTAGCCGGTGACCTTGCCCAGGATCGCGCTCACCGGCACCGGCTCCTCGGCGCGGAGCAGGACCGCGATCAGGTTCATGATCCGTTCCGCCTTGGGGACCCGCTCAGGAGGGGTCCGTCCGTCGGCGTAAGACTCGGTTCCAGAAGGCATTGGCGTGTTACCTGGCCCGTCAGTCTACTGACTCTGGGGCCCGCTGCCAGCCTACGCTGCGGGGCGCGCCGGCCTCGCGGGGAACTCGCTTGCCCACAGGGGTTTGGTGTGGCGAAGAAGTTTCGCAGAACGCCCTTCAGCCCGCCGGGGCGAGGACCGAAGAGGTCCCGCAGGAGGTCCACCCAGATGGCTCAAGCGACGTCGGCTCTGTGGGCACGGGTCACGGACGAAGTCCCCGCCCACCCCAGGGGGGAGGCTTGGCGCGTCGCGCTGACCCGCGCCGAGCACGAGCGCGCGGAGCTGGCGCGCAGTGTGCGGCGCCTGGGCGAAGCCACCGAGGCCTGGCACGAGGACGCGCGCGGGCAGCGGGTGGAGCTCGAGCGCCTCCAGGCTCAGGTGGCGGTGATCAACCGCCGGCTGCAGCAGACCCTGGCCGCGAGCGAAGAGCGACAAGACCACGAGGGCGACGCCCTCGCCGTGCTGCATGAGTCGAGCGCGGACCTGGTGGACGCCGTCCGGAGTCACACCCAACGGACCCTGCACGAGCTCGAGCGGCTGCGCGACGAGCTGCGCGAGGGCAGCGACCGCAGCGCGTGGCGCTCGCGCCTGGCCGTCGTCGGCTGCTTGGCAGCCTGCGCGATCAGCGTCGCGGCGTGGGTCGGGGGCCCGGGCCCCGCGAACGACGCCACCCAGGCCTCGGCCGCGGAGGTGGCGCCGGTCGGCTCGACCTTGCTCGCGGGGTTCCGTCGCGCGCGCTGAGCGCTGCCGGCCGGCGGAGGGTCGCTCAGCTCAGCGGCTGAGCTCGTCGACGCTCTGCTTGAGCTCGAGGTAGGTGTTCCACGCGGCGGTGTCGCGATAGAGCACCGGGAATCCGTCCAGGAGCGCTCGAGCCGCCGGCCACTTCTCCTCCTCGACGAGGGGGATCAGCTCCTGGTTGAGCGCGTCGACCGCGCGCTTGGCCTCGGCCTCGAGCCGCTCGCGCACGTCGAGCAGCGCGGCGCGCGCCTCGGCCTGGGCGGAGAGCGCCTCGTAGCGGCTGATCTGGCCGGCGAGGTCGTCGGGGTGGTCTGCGGCGAAGCGCTTCGCGGCGGCCATGGCCAGCTCGGGGTCGTCGTCGATCAGCTCGAGGAAGCGGCGCTGGGAGGTCGTGTCCTGCGCCGAGGCCGGTGTGTTGGCGCGGGTCCCGAGGAACACGCCGACCGCGAACAAGAGCAGGAAGCCCAGCGCGACGAAGGGGAAGGAGGTCGCCTCGCGGCGGCGGTGGCGGGTGGAGCCGGTGCGGCCCGAGCGC
>JAGQRJ010000572.1 GCA_020425635.1 Planctomycetota bacterium
GTACACACTGTCGCTTGCGCCTCGCTCGCGGCGGCAGAGCCGCCGACTCGCTCCGGCGCAGCCCGCCTGCTTCGCAGGCGGCTACCCCGCAAACTCACCACTTCGTGGTGAGCTTTGCGGGCTAGGGGGCTCCGCCTGAGCCCCGCAAAGCTCGCGGCAATGGCGCTCGAGCTCACGCAGGCGCCCGCTTCTTTGGCGCGACGCGGGCTTCCGCGCGCGCCCCACCTCGGCGGCTTCCGCGCTAGGATCCCGCCATGCAGACCTTGCGCACGATCGGGTTGGCCCTGGGCACGGGCCTGCTGGCGCTGCTCGTGGCCTGGCTGATCGGCGAGCTCGCGCCGCTGAGCCTGCCGCTCTTGCTCGAGCCCGCCGAGACCCACGTCCACTCGACCGAGGTCATGCGCGACCTCTCGCGCATGCTCGGCGTGGCGCTCTCCATGCTCGTGGCCCTGTGCGCGATCGCGATCCCGCTCACCGCCAACGTCTACACCCCCAAGCTGATCGAGCTCTTCGTCGCCGACCGCGTCAACAAGCTCGCGCTGGGCTACTTCGTGGTGGCCAACGCCTTCGTGCTCTGGAACGCCTACGTCGTGTTCGACCGGCTCTCGCCGAGCACGACCCAGCTGCGGGTCTTCGTGTCCATGCTCTTGACCCTCGGGGCGCTGGTCTTGATCGTGCCCTACGTGGGCTACGTGCTGCGCTTCTTGATCCCGCGCACGATCGTGCAGCGCCTGGAGAACGAGGTCACGTATGCCCTCGACCGCGCGGTCCGCGCGCGGCCCGAGGACGTCGCCGAGCTGCGGCACGAGGTGTTGGAGACGATCCAATACCTGGGCAAGATCGTGCTGCGCTCGGTCGATCGCTACGACCGCGACACCGTGTTCGAGGGCCTGCGCGCGCTCAACGACGTGTTCCACACCTACCAAGGGCGCAAGGCCGCGCTGCCCCCGGAGTGGTTTCGCGCCGCGCGCGGGGAGATCCAGGGGCTCGGGCCCGAGCTGATCCGCGAGGCGCACCGCCAGCAGGCGAGCGTCGAGGTCGCGATCCTGCAGGAGTTCAGCCTCGTGCTTCCGCTCGCGATCGGGCGGCTGCCCGAGGTCGTGGCCTCCCTCGCGGCGAGCACGCGCAACTTCGGCGTGTGCGCGGCCCAAGCCAACGACGCCGGCGTGCGCGAGCAGGTGACGCTCTACTTCAACACCTTCCTCCGCGCCTCGCTCCAGCGGCGGCACCCCGACACCTTCTACAAGTTCGTCTACCAGTACCGCCGCTTCGCGGAGGAGATCCTCGACTGCGACCCCGAGCACGTGGTGCGGATCACCTTCTTCCTCGACTACTACGGGCACCAGGCCGTGCGCATGGGGCTCGGGTTCCTGATCAACGTCGTGGCCTACGACATTGCCTCGCTGGTCGAGCTCGCCTTCCGTCGGCGCGCCGAGGTTCGCGGGGAGCTGCTCACCGCGCTGATCGAGCTCGACCGCAACGAGGCGGGGCTCTCCAACATGCCGGGCGTGGTCAAGGCGCAGCTGATCCTGGCGGCCAAGCTGCACAGCGAGCACGACGACGAGGCGGTGACGGCCCTCGTGTCCGAGCTGCAGAAGCTCCCCTCCGAGCAGCTCGGGGTCGCGGTCTCGCAGATCCTCGCGGCGCGCGAAGAGAACTTCTGGGAGATCGCCGACCGGCGCCGGCACCTCGACCACGTGGAACCCCGCTACCGCCCCGCCCTCGACGCGCTGCGCGTGCGCCTGCTGGGCGAGGACCCGGCGTTGGCGCACGAGCTGCTCGAGAGCAGCGCCGAGCTCCCGGCGCACGGGGTGACCGATCGCCGGGAGGACAAGGTGACCACCGGGCGCCTGGCCCGGCGAGCGATCGAGGCCGAGTCGGCGGGGGTCGCGACCCGCGCCCTCGAGCGGGCCTCCGA
>JAGQRJ010000081.1 GCA_020425635.1 Planctomycetota bacterium
CTGCGAAGCAGGCGGGCTGCGCCGGAGCGAGTCGGCGGCTCTGCCGCCGCGAGCGAGGCGCAAGCGACAGTGTGTACCCGGCCGCAGGCCGGGTCTCACTGTCTTGAACAACACTGCTGGCCGCGCTTCGAATCCACGAGCGGAGCGAGTGGTGAGACGTGCGGGCTAGAGGACGGCGTTCCCTTTGTCCGACGGGTGCGGGGCGCGCCTGGCGCGACCGCGGGGGCGGGGCCACAGTCGAGGCAGGAGGGACCATGCGCAAGGCGGGGATCGTGTGGGTCTGCGCGCTGCTCGCCGGGTCGGCGGGGGCCGGCGAGCCCTCGCCGCTGCCCGCGATCCTCCGCGAAGCCGAGACCACGCGGGCCCTGGACCGGGTCTTGCTCGCGCCTCGGCGCTTCGCGCTGCGCCGGGGCCCAAACCTCCAGGACCTGCAGGCGATCGTGGTGTGCCGCGGGCGGCGGGTCGAGGGGGGGCTGCGGCTCACGATCGCCTTCGAGCAGCTCGAAGGCGAGGTGACCCGCTTCGAATACGGGATCGAGGGCGGGCGCCTGGTGCGCCTGGTCGCCGCGGTCGTGTCGCCCCAGTCGGCCGACCCCACCCTCGAGGCGCGGGCCGACCTGAGCCAGACGCCGCCTCAGCTCACCCAGCGCGACGCGCGGCAGAGCCGGGCCCCGGTCGCGCTCCCCTGGCGCGGGGACGAGCTCGGCGAGCTGTTCGTGCTCTTCGTGCTCGCGCCCCTCGCCGACTGCGGCCTCGACGCCCTGGCCACGGTGCGGGTGGTGCAAGAGCTGAGCCTGCTGGGTGACCCCGAGGGCTGCGCGCCGTTGCCCCGCGGGCTGTCGCTGCGGGAGCAGGAGGGCAAGCGGAGCCTCGAGCTGCGCGAGGGCGAGCAGGTCAGCGCGCGGGTGCGCTTCGGCGAGGGCACGCGCGGCGGTGAGATCGCGCGGCTGGAGTTCACCGACGGGCTCTACGCCGACCCGATCAGCGAGGCCGACTACGACGCGCTGCACCACGCCGCGCCGCTGCGCCTTCAGCCGCCGCCCCACTACGCGGCCACCGACGCGCTGCGCGTGCTGCAGGCGGCGCAGACCGTCTACCGAGCGCGCGCCCAGCGGGCGGGGACCCTGGCCGAGCTGGGGGAGGCCGGCTTGCTCGAGGCGGAGCTGGCCGCGGGGCAGGCCCGGGGGTGGCGGGTCGAGCTCGCGATCAGCGAAGACGGTCATCGCTGGATCGCGCGCGCGACGCCGGCCTACCGCGAGGAGCCGGCGTGCTTCGCGCTGCGCCACGACGGTGAGCTCGTCGTGTCGCCCAGCGCGCTGCCCCTCGACCCCGACCTGCCCTTCCCCGACGGGGTGCAGCGAGTCCCGCGCAGCTCGCGCTGGTAGCGCGTCGCCGAGGAGCGCCCCTTGCGGGGCGTCGGGCCCGGGGTAGGGTCACGCGCGACAGGAGCCCTCATGCGCACCCCGCTCGTCGTCTTCGCCACCCTCGCCGCCGGCCTGACCTGTGCCCAAGACGCGGCAGGCCCTCCGCCGACCCGGCGCCAGGAGCTCACGGAGACCCTGCACGGGGTCGAGGTCGCCGACCCCTACCGCTGGTTGGAGGGCGACGCCGAGGGCGCGCTCACGCCGGAGGTCGACGCCTGGACCACCGCGCAGAACGCCTACACCCGCCGCGTCCTCGACGCGCTGCCGGGCCGCGCGGCGCTGGAGCAGCGGGTCGGCGAGCTGCTGCGCGTCGACCGCGTGGGCTCGCCCGAGGTGGCGCGGAACCACTACGTCTACCGCGCCCGGCGCGGCGACGAGAACCAGAGCAAGCTCTACCTGCGCGAGGGCCTCGAGGGCGCGCCGCGCCTGCTGCTCGACCCCAACGCCCTCGACGCCGAGGGCCTGATCTCCCTCGACTGGACCTCGCTCAGCCCCGACGGCGCGCTGCTCGCGTTCGGGCTCAGCCGCGCCGGCGACGAGAACTCGACCCTGCACCTGCTCGACGTCACCTCGGGGGAGTGGTTGGCCGACGAGATCCCGGGCAAGGTCGGGCTCTCGGGCTGGCTCCCCGACGGGCGGAGCTTCGTCTACAGCCGACTGCGCGACGTCGCCGACCCCTACTCGCGCCAGATCAAGGTCCACGTGGTCGGGCGCCACCCCCGCCACGACTCGCTCTTGATCGAGCAGACCTCGACGACCTGGGGGCCCTTCGCCTACCCCAGCCGCGACGGCCGCTGGTTGATCGTGGGTGAGTTCACGGGCACCTCCTCCAACGACCTGTGGGTCGCCGACTTCGCCGAGTACCAGCGCACGGGCGAGCTGGTGAAGGTCGCGATCGCCGTCGGCGAAGAGGCCCGCTTCGGCGGCCCGGTGCACGGCGACACGCTCTTCTTGCGCACCGACCTCGGCGCGCCCACCGGGCGCGTGTTCGCGGTCGACCTCAACGCGCCCGCCCGCGCCTCGTGGAAGGAGATCGTGCCCGCCCGGGAGGACGCGACCCTGCGCGACCTCGAGCTCGCCCGGGGCATGCTCGTCGCGACCTACCTCAAGCACGCCCACACCGCGATCGAGCGCTTCGGCTACGACGGCGCGTCCCTGGGCGAGGTCGCGCTGCCCGGGGTCGGCAGCGCGGGGATCGCGGTGTTCGACGACCGCAGCGAGGCCTTCCTCAGCTACCAGAGCTACAACGAGCCCCCCACGATCTACCGCGTGGACCTCAAGGGCGGCGAGCCCAGGGTGTGGGAGCGCCCCGAGGTCCCGGTCGACCCCAGCCTGGCCGAGGTCAAGCAGGTCTGGTTCGCGAGCAAGGACGGCACCCAGGTCAGCATGTTCGTCGTCCACAAGCGCGGGCTGAAGCTCGACGGGACCAACCCCACCCTGCTCTCGGGCTACGGCGGGTTCAACATCAGCCTCACCCCGTCGTTCAACGCGACGCTCTTCCCCTGGCTCGAGGCCGGCGGGGTCTACGCGGTGCCCAACCTCCGCGGCGGCGGGGAGTATGGCGCGGCCTGGCACAAGGCCGGCCAGCTCGAGCGCAAGCAGAACGTGTTCGACGACTTCATCGCCGCCGCCGAGTGGCTGATCGCTGAGGGCTACACGAGCTCCGAGAAGCTCGCGATCCGCGGCGGGAGCAACGGCGGGCTCTTGACCGGCGCCGTGCTCGTGCAGCGCCCCGAGCTGTTCCGCGCCGCGATCTCCGCGGTGCCCCTGCTCGACATGCTCCGCTACCAGCGCTTCCTCATGGCGCGCTTCTGGGTCCCGGAATACGGCACGGCCGAAGACCCCGAGCACTTCCCCTTCCTGCGCGCCTACTCCCCGTATCACAACGTGAAGCCCGGCACGCGCTATCCGGCGGTCATGCTCACCGCCGGCGAGAACGACACCCGAGTCCACGCGCTGCACGCGCGCAAAATGGCCGCCGCCCTGCAGGCGGCGACCTCCGGGGGCGCGGAGCGTCCGGTGCTGTTGTGGGTCGACCGCGACGCGGGCCACGGTCAGGGCAAGCCCCTCTCCCTGCGGATCCGCGACGTCGTCGACCAGGGCATGTTCCTCCGCGCCCAGCTCGGCATGCTCGACGCGGAGTGAGCCCGGGCTAGCTGATCGGCGGGTCCCCCGGCGCTCGGGTCTGCTTCGAGAGCTGGTCCGCCCAGCGGATCGGCTCGGTGATCCGGCGCCGGGCGCAGGCGAGCACCACCTCGCACGCGGTCTCGAGCGAGACCCGGTGCCCCACGCTCACGAACACCGGCTTGACCCGGTCGCGCGTGCGCAGCGCCATGCCCACGACCTCCCCCTGGAACACCAGCGGCGCGCGGTCTCCGCGGGCTTCGCCCAGATCGGCGAACTCCCCGCAGAGCAGCGTCTTGGCGCAGCCGATCGTGGGCACGTCGAGGTGCACGCCGAGGTGCGAAGCCAGGCCGAAGCGCCGCGGGTGCGCGACGCCGTGGCCGTCGCAGATCACCACGTCGGGCTGCACGTCGAGTCGCGCCCACACCTCGAGCAGCGGGGGCAGCTCACGGAAGGAGAACAGCCCCGGGACGTAAGGGAAGGGCGTGGCCGTGGACTGGGCGTGCTCCTCGAGGACCCTGAGCCCCGGGTAGCTCGCGACGGAGATCGCCGCGCAGGCCTGGTCGTCGGGCCCGAAGCCCACGTCGACCCCGGCCACGGAGCGCAGCGGGCCGTGGTCGTCGGTGGTCACCACGCGGTCGCGGAGCATCAGCTGCCGCCCGCGCGCCTCGGCAGGGGTCAGGGTCCAGCGGGTCGCCATCAGGTCCTCCTCAGGAGCAGGACGGCGGTCGGCGCCGCGACTGTGACTCACCCCCGCACGAGGAGCACCACGAGCCCGAGCAGGAGCACGATCCCGGCCCCGAGGGCCAGCCCCAGCGCGAGGGAGCGCCACGCGGGGGGCACCTCCTCGTCGTGGGGGCGCTCGAGCAGGTCGCGCTCGCGGCTCTCGAGCAAGAGGCGGTCGAGGAGCTCGTCCTTGATCGGCTCGAGGGTCGACTCGGTGAACACGATGTTCCCGGCGCAGTTGCGGCACTGCACGGTCTTGCCGAAGAACTCGGTCGGGATCTGCACGAGGAAGTCGCAGAGCGCGCACTCGACGAGCAGCTTGCGCACCGCGGCCGCTTCGCCGCGGTTGTTGGGGGCCTCGTCGGAGTCCAGCTCCTCGACCGCGTCGGGCTGGGAGACCTCGTCGCTCTCCGGCGGCGCGACCTCGTCGAAGTCGACGCCGAGCCGCTGGGCGCTCTCGCGAATCCAGGCGGTCTGGCCGTCGCGCCAGCTGCTCGCGTCTTCGGCGGAGGGGCGGGGGACCGCGAGCACGCCTTGCTTGCACTGCGGGCAGCGGTAGTAGCGGCCCCCGAGGTCCAGGGAGAAGGAGCGCCGGTAGGCGCAGCGGTTGCAGCGCGTCTCGAGTTGACCGGTGGCCACGACCCCTCCCCGCTTCGAGAATAGGCGCCCGAACCACGGCGGACAACACGAAGCGCTCAACGGAGGCGCAGGCCTGGGTGGCTTCGGGTCGGAGCGGAGTCCGCACCTCTGTGAACCGCACAAGCCGTGCTGTGACCAGGCGCGCACCCGAAATCGGAGTCGGCGCGGGAGCATTGGCGCGCCAGTGGGGGCAGGGGCTGGGGTTGCGGGCGGCCTGCGGTTCGCAGCGGGAGAGGGCGGAGGTGTCCCATGTCCGACCCCGTGATCCGGGTGCTCGCTGCGACAGGCGTCGCGGTCGGCGCCGCCGCCTTGCTCCTGGAGTTCCACCCCTGGGTGCAGCCTCCGCCCTCGCGCACCGCGGCCCCCGCGTCGCGGCCCTCGGCGCCCCTGGAGGCGGTCGCCCTCGAGGA
>JAGQRJ010000573.1 GCA_020425635.1 Planctomycetota bacterium
CCTTCGGGTTTCCCCCTAGCGTCGACCGGCGCCAGGCCTTCCTCGGCTGCTTCGCAGGCGACGCGCTCGTCGTGTCGACGAAGACCGAGCTGCAGTGGTGGGACGGCGAGGGCCGGGTCTCGCAGCGCGAGCGCTTCGTCGGCGGGAACGCGGGAACCCCCGAGGCGCTGCTCGCCTGCGACTCGGGCGCGATCCTCCGCGGCGGGGACGGGCCGCTGCGCGTGTGGACCCCGGCGGCCGGCGCTCAGACCTACCCGCTCCTGGACGTGCGCGCGCTGGCTGGGGCAGGGGAACTCGTCGCCTACGGCCTGGGCGACGGCACGGTCGGTGTGCTCCGCCTCGCGGGCGGGGCCCTGAGCCCCCGCGGCGAGGCGGTGGCCCTGGGGGAGGGAGGCACGCGCTACGTCGCGCGGCTCGCCTGGCTCGGGCCGACGCGGCTCGTGGCCTTGCTCCGCGGGCTCGACCTCGGGGACCCCGAGTCGGCCGCCGTCCAGGTCGTGCGCGAGGGCCGCGCCGCGCTCGCCTTGCTTCGTCACGACCCCGCGACGGGCGCGCTGGAGCTCGTCGAGGAGCAGCGCCGCGGGGGCGCGCAGTCCCTCGCCGTGCTCGGCGCCGCCCCGCCCACGATCCTGCTCGGGACCAGCCTCGGGAACCTGCTGCCCTTGAGGGTGACGGCGAGCGCCGAGGGCGAGGCGCTGACCGACGTGCCCGGGCAGAGCGACCGCGCCTTCGGGACCCCGGTGTCCTGCCGGGACCTGGCCCCGATCGACGCGACGCGGGCGCTGGGCGCCTTCGACGTGCGGGACCTGGACCCCAGCGGGGCGCTGCCCAAGCAGCACGCGCACCTCAACGGCGTCCTGCTCTACGACCTCGAGCAGGCGCGGGCCCAGGGCAGCGCCTACCGCGCGCGCGTGTTCGTGGTCTCGGGCTACGGGCCGAAGCGGCTGATCTACGACCCCGGCAGCGAGCAGGTCGTGGTCTTCAGCGACGTCGGCGGGGCCTACGTCTACGACCTGGCGACGCTCGAGGAGCAAGCCGAGCGCGAGTGAACGGGCCGTCACCTGGCGCGACGGGGCCTCACCGTCGAGACTGCAGCGACGGCCATGAGCGAGACCCCTCCCCAGATCGACGGGCCCTACCGGCTCACGCGCCTCCTCGGTGAGGGGGGCATGGGCGCGGTGTGGGAGGCGACCCACGAGGTCACGGGCGGGCAGGTCGCGCTCAAGGTCGTGCAGGGCCTCGACCACGAGGGCCTCGCGCGCTTCCAGCGTGAGGCGCGGACCCTGGCTGGGCTGGACCACCCGCACCTGGTCCGCGTGCACGCCGCGCAGCTCGAGGGCGCGCGGCCGTATCTGGTGCAGGAGCTGCTCGAGGGGGGCTCCCTCGCCGACGCCGTGCGCGGCGGGCCGCTCGAGGTCGAGCGCGCGCGCGAGCTCGCGCGCCAGGTCGCCGAGGGCGTCGCCGCCGCCCACCGCGCGGGGGTCTTGCACCGCGACCTCAAGCCCGACAACGTGCTCTTGACCGCCGAAGGCCAGGCGAAGGTCGCCGACTTCGGCCTGGCGGGGGTCTCCCAGGCGAGCCGCGAGCGGCTGACCCGGACCGGGGCGGTGCTCGGGACCCCGGCCTACATGGCCCCCGAGCAGGCGGTCGACGCGCGCGCGGCCGACGAGCGGGCCGACGTCTACGGCCTCGGCGGCCTGCTCTACGTCATGCTGACCGGGGTGCCGCCGCTCGAGACCGCCGGGCGCTCGCTGATCGAGACCCTGACGGCGCTCCAGAGCGAGGCGCCGGTCTCGCCCACCCAGCGCAACCCCGCGGTGCCCGCCGACCTGGCCGAGGTGTGTCGGGTCGCCCTCGCCAAGGACCCGGCCGACCGCTACCCCTCGGCCGTGGCCTTCGCCCAGGCGCTCGCCGGGGGGCCGCCCGCGGCCAGGGGGCGCAGCGGGGCGTGGGTCGCGGCCGCGCTGACCTGCGCGCTGCTGGGGGTCGGCGGGGTGGTCGCGTCGCTCGCGGCGCGCGGGGCCCCCGCGCCAAGGGCAGCGGGGCCAGCGGCGTCGCCGTCCGCGCTCTCCAGCGCCGACCCGTCGCCGACGGGGTCCGACGCGCCTCCCTCCCCGGCCCTGGCCTTCAGCGCGCTGCCGCGGCGTCCCTGGGAGCTCGAAGTCCTGGGCGACCTGCTGACCACCCGCGACGACGCGCAGCTCGCGATCTGGGGGCGCGGCGCAGCGCGGCCGCTGCACACCTTCCCCCTGAGCCAGAGCCGCAGGTCGCACTCGGTGTGGCTGCCCTTGGGTCCCGAGCGCGTGCTCCTCGGCGACGAGGGCAGCGAGCTCAGCGAGTGGACGCCCGCCGGGCTCCGGTCCCTCGGAAGGTCGGGGCCCATGGCGCTCGCCTACAGGGAGGGGGTCGTGGCCTACGGGCTCCTGAGCGGGCGGGTTGGGCTGTGTCGGGCCTCCGCGGCGCGACCCACCAGCCTGGGGGGCGCGGAGCTCGACCTGGGCGCGGGGGGGCGACCGTGCGAGGTCATGGACCTGGCGTGGCTGGAGGCGGAGACCTTGATCGCGACGGTGCGCGCGTCGACCGACAAGCGCAGGAGGCTCACGCTGTTCGAGGAGTCGGACCGCGAGGGGCCGGCCCGGATCGTCACGCTCCGGGCGGACCTCAGCGTCCCCAGGCTCAGGGTCGTCGACGAGCGGGACCTCGGGGCCGCGCGCGTGATCGCGGTGTCGGGGGGCGAGCCTCCGACGGTCGTGATCGGCACGTCGGCGGGGCACCTGTTCTTCTTCGAGGCCCCGGGAGGGAAGCTGCGGTCGACGGGCGCGAGCTACCGCGGCCTCGCGGCGCCAGCCTCGTGCCTGGACCTGCTCGCCGTGCGGAAGCGGTGGGTGCTCGGGGCGCTGCGGGTCAGTCGCCAGGGGGTCACGGACGCCCACTACGCGGCGTGGAAGCACCTGAACGGGGTGCTGGTCGTCGACCCGACCCAGCCCCGCGTGCGGGTGTTCGCGATCGAGACCTTGGCTCCACGGGGCCTGAGGTTCGACCCCGTGACCGACCAGGTCTTCGTCCTCGGGTCGTCCGCCGAGGTCGAGGTCTACGACCTCGACACGATCCTCGAAGGGGCCAAGCCGGAGTAATGCAAACGATCGGCCCCTACGCGATCCTCGAGGTCCTCGCCCGCGGCGGGCAGGGGGTGGTATATCGCGCGCGGGGCGCCGACGGCGAGGTCGTGGCGCTGAAGCTCTTGCTGGCGCAGCGCGCGGAGAGCCTCCAGGCGCGCAAGCGCTTCGCGGTCGAGGTCCGGGCGTTGGAGCGCCTGGAGCACCCGCACGTGGTCGGGGTCCTCGCGAGCGGCGAGCACGAGGGCGCGCCCTGGCTCGCGCTGCCCTACGTCGAGGGGGCGTCGCTCGAGGAGCGCCTGCGGCTGGGGCCGCTGCCGATCGACGAGGCGCTGCGGGTCGCGCAGCAGCTGGCCCAGGCCCTGAGCTACGTCCACGCGCAGGGCGTGCTGCACCGCGACCTCAAGCCCGCCAACGTGCTCTTGCGCGGGGACGAGGCGCTGTTGACCGACTTCGGGCTCGCGCGCGAGGTCGACGGCAGCCTGACCCGGATCACGGCGACGGGGGTGTTCCTGGGCACCCCCGGCTACTGGCCCCCCGAGCAGGCCCGCGGCGAGCTCGACGCGCTCGGGCCGCGCAGCGACGTCTACGGGCTGGGAGCGATCCTCTACGCCTGCCTCACCGCCTGCCCGCCGGTGCAGGCGGAGTCGTTCCAGGAGTTCCTGCAGACCGTGCGCTTCCGCAGCACACCGCCGCCGGCGCGGCTGCGCCCGGAGGTCCCGGCCTGGCTCAGCGAGCTCTGCATGCGCTGCCTCGAGGAGGACCCCGACGAGCGCCCGGCCTCGGCCGACGAGGTCGCGCGCGCCCTGGCCGCGGGCGACCCGGCGA
>JAGQRJ010000574.1 GCA_020425635.1 Planctomycetota bacterium
GACGACGGCGACGGCGACCACGAGCAGCGCGAAGGCCCCTGCCAGGGCTCCCGCGCGCCCGCGCGCTGCGCGGGGCGTATCCGGGGTCTCGCCCTCGAGGGCGGCGGCGAGCGCGCGCTCGAGGGCGCCGGCGTGGGGGTAGCGCGCCTGGGGGTCGGCGCGCAGGCAGCCCGCGATCACGTTGGCCAGCGCCGGGGGCACCCCGCGCAGGACCTCGACCCGGCCGACCCCGGCGCTTATCTCCGCCGCGAGCTGGAGCAGGGTCGCGCCGGCGAAGGGCAGGCGGCCGCAGGCGACCTCGTGGAGCAGGACCCCCAGGGCCCACACGTCGGTGTGGGGCCCGAGCAGGCCGCGGTCCCCAGCGATCTGCTCGGGGGCCATGTAGCTCGGCGTCCCGACCAGGCCGCCGGTCTGGGTCAGGCGCTCGGCGCCGAGGAAGGTCGCCGAGCCGAAGTCGGTGACCCGGGCGACGCCGCCGGGGCCGACGAGCACGTTCTCCGGCTTGAGGTCGCGGTGCACGACCTGCTTGGTGTGGGCGTGGGCTACGCCGCGGGTCACGTCGAGCAACGCGCGCAGCTGGCGCTGGAGCGGCAGGCCGCGGAGCGCCTCGCGCAAGGTCTGCGCGCCTTCGACGTAGTCGAGGACGAGGAAGGGGTGCCCCTCGACGGCGCCCGTGCTGTGCACGCTGACCAGGTTCGGGTGGCGCAAGGACGCGGCGACGCGACCCTCGCGCTCGAAGCGCGCCAGGCGCTCCGGGTCTCCTCGGTGCTTGCCGACCTTGAGCGCGACCCGGCGCCCCATGGACCGCTCCTCGACCAGCTCGACCCAGCCGTGGGCGCCCTCGCCGAGGGAGGCGATCCAGGTGAAGCGCTCCGCCAGCGCCGCCTCGAGCGGGGCGGGGAGGCTCACCGCGCCGCCCTCGAGGCGGAGCGGTCGGCGGGCCGAGGTCGCGGGTCGAGCGGCGCGAGGGTCACTGCCCCCAAGCTACCGAGGCGGGCCCTCCGTCGCCCGTCGTCGTCGCCGCCCCCACGCTCCAAAGGCCGCCCGCGATTGGAAGGGCCGCGGCCAGGCGCGGCGGCTACGCTCCTCACACCAAGGAGCCCCCCGTGAGACTCGACGCTGCCCTCGCCTTCGCCGCCGCCCTCGCCTTGACCGGCTGCCCCGCCCAGCGCGCCGACGCCCCCGCCGAGGCGCCGCCCGCGCCCTCGCCCGCGCCCTCGTCGCCGGGCGCCGAGTCGCCGCCGGCGCCTCCGCCGACCGCGGCCGGCCTGGGCTACTTCAGCGAGGGGGGCGTGCGCTTCGAGGTCAAGGCGATCGTGCCCGTGTGGAACGCCGAGGCGGGCGAGCTCAAGCTCGTGGCCCTGCCCTTCGAGCCCAGCCCCGAGGAGCGCCTGCGCTGCCAGCAGGACGAGGTGTTCTTCATGCTCATGGACCGCGGCGACACGCTGCCCGGCTTCCCCGATCGCACGCCCTACGCGCACGTCGCGCTGAGCTGGCCCTTCGACGCGTCCGACGTGGGCAAGGCCGAGAAGGCCTCGGTCCACGTCTACCTCTGCGGCGTGGGCGAGAAGGGCAGCAACATGAACGTCAGCCGCATGCAGGGCGAGGGCGTGACCCTCAGCGGCGAGCTCGCCGCGGGGAGCGAGGTCGAAGTCCACGCCGCAGGGGAGACGGAC
>JAGQRJ010000575.1 GCA_020425635.1 Planctomycetota bacterium
CGCCCCTACGGCTTGGTGGCCTGAGGGTCTCGGAGTCGGTCTCGCTCTCGGAGAGAGAGCGACGCGGGGGAGCGCGACGGCGGGCGGAGGCAAGCTCCGCCCCTACGGCTTGGTGGCCCGAGGTTTCAGGATCGGTCTCGGTCTCGGATTCGGCGTCGGATTCGGCGTCGGATTCGGCGTCGGATTCGGTCTCGGATTCGGTCTCGGATTCGGTCTCGGATTCGGTCTCGGCTACGAGCGGGTGGCGGCGATGATCGGGTCGAGGCCGGCGATCACGTCGGCCATGGTCTGCAGGCGCAGGCTCGGCTCGCGCTCGAGGCAGCGGCTGACCAGGTCGCTGAGGGCGGGGGGGCAGGTCGGCTCGCGCTGGATCAAGGGCACGGGCTCTTCGTTGAAGATCCGCCGGATCAGGTCGGCGTAGCTCTTGGCCTCGACCGGGGGCACCCCCGCGATGCAGTGGTAGAGGGTCGCCGCCCAGCCGTAGACGTCGGCGCGGAGGGTCACGTTCTGGGCGTTCTGCACCTGCTCCGGGGCCACGTAGAGCATGTTGCCCAGGCCCTGGCCCTTGCTCGTGACCACGCTCTCGCTCGCGAGGTCCTTGACCAGGCGGAAGCCCTGGAGCTTGGCCACGCCGTCGCTCTTGCGCACGATCACGTTGCCCGGCGACACGTCGCGGTGGACCACCCCCTGCTCGTGGGCGTAGGCCAGCGCCACGGCGACTTGGCGCATGACCTCGAGCACGCGGGGGCCGGGCAGGCCGCCCTTGCGCTCGTTGAGCACGTCGCTCAGGGTCCAGCCCTCGACGTGCTCGCACACGAGGTAGAGCACGTCGTCGAGCTCGTGGACGTCGTAGACCTCGGTGATGCAGGGGTGGTGCAGGCGGCCCCCGGTGCGCACCTCGCGCATGAAGCGCCGCAGCGCCTCCTGGCTGGCCTCGTCGTCGGCGAGCTGTTTGCGCGCGAGGGTCTTGATCAGCACCGTGCGCCCGGTGACGTCTTGCTGGGCGAGGAACAGCTCGCCGGTGAACGAGCTCTCGAGGCGCTCGCGGAACACGTAGCCCGCCAGGGGCTGGGGCAGCGCGCGCTCGGTCTGCGGGAGCTGGGCGGGGTCGGGGGGGGCGCCGAGGGTGACGCGCAGCTTGACCTTGCCGAGCTGCAGCTCGTCGCCGGTCTGCAGCAGCGAGGCGCCGATCCGGCGCCCGTTGACGAAGGTCCCGTTCTTGCTGTCGAGGTCGACCACCCGCGCCTTGCCCTCGGCGGCCTGGACCGCGCAGTGCTGGCGGCTGAGCAGGGGGTCCTCGAAGGCGTAGTCCGAGCTCCGTCGGCTGCGCCCGAGGGTCACCCGCTGCCCTTCGCCCACGGGCAGGAGCTGCCCTGGGATCGCCCCTTCGATCACGCTCAGGTAGGCGGGCATGACCCCTCCTCGTCGTCGACCCACTGGACCACGAGCTCGCTGCGTCCGATCGAGATCGTGTCGCCGTCGCGCAGCGGACACTGCTCGACTCGCTCGCCGTTGACGTAGGTTCCGTTGGTGCTGCCGTGGTCCTCGATGAACCACTGCCCGCGCAGGGGCGCGAGCGTCGCGTGCAGGGCGCTGACCTTGGAGTCGTCGCGCAAGAGCAGGTCGGCGTGCCGCGAACGGCCCACGGTGATCCCGCCGCGCCTGCACACCGTCGCGCCCTGGCAAGGGCCCTCGACCACCTCGAGCTTCAGGGTGCCGCTCACCGCGGGCCTCCCAGGAGGCGGCGGTGCACGCGGAGCATGCAGTCGTCCATGACCACCTGCACCCCGGCGGCGCGGGCCCGCGCCGCCGCCTCGGGGTGCACGACCCCGTCTTGCAGCCACAGCGCGCCGATCCCCAGGGCGAGGACCTCGTCGACGATCGCCGGCACGTGCTCCGGAGCGCGGAACACGTCGACGAGGTCGACCGCGGGGGCGACCTCCGCCAGGCTGGCCACCGAGGGCACGCCGAGCACCTCGGCGCCGTCGGGGCGGACGGGGATCACGGTGTAGCCCGCGCCGAGCAGGTAGCGCATGACCCCGTGGGACGGCCGCGAGGGGTCGGGCGACGCGCCGATCACGGCGATCCGCCGGACGCGCTCGAGCAGCGCGCGCAGGGTCGCGTCGTCGGGGTTTGGCTCGCTCACGCCCAAACGATACCGCGACCCGGTTCCGATACAATCCGCGCATGGCCTTGCTCCTGACCGACGACGAGTTGACCGACCTCGTGAGCTTGAGCGCGGCGATCCGCGCCGTGCGCGAGGTGTTCCGCGAGCGCGCCGGGGGCCTGGTGCACAGCGCGACGCGCAGCCAGCTCCCGCTGGGGGGCGGTCGGCTGGTCCTGACCCCGGGCTCCCTCGGGCGCGCCCGGCGCGCGGGGCTGCGGCTCTACGCCGCCGGCTGCGCCCAGGACCACCAGCTGACCGCGGTGTGGAGCGCCGACGGGTCCCTCGACGGCCTCGTCCTGGGCTCGAGCCTCGGGCTGCTGCGCACGGGGGCGATCGGCGCCGTGGCGCTGCAGCTCCTCGCGCCCGAGCGCGTCGACAAGGTCGCCGTGCTCGGGCCGGGGCAGCAGGCGCTGCAGCAGGTCCGGGCCCTGCTCGCCGTGCGCAAGCCCGAGTGGATCGAGCTCCACCGCCGCGACCAGAGCGCGCTCCCCGCCCAGGCCGAGGCCTGGCGTCGCGAGTTCGGCGTGCGCGTGACCCCGGCGGTCAACGCCGAGACCGCGGTCCGGGGGGCCGACGTGGTGATCGTGGCCACGACCTCGAGCACCCCGGTGCTCAAGCCCGAGTGGCTCGGCGCCGCGACACACGTCAGCTCCCTCGGCCCCAAGCGCAAGGACGCGCACGAGCTGGCGCTCGGCGTCGCGGAGTGGGCCAACCTCGTCGTCAGCGACTTCCCCGAGCAGTGCCAGAGCGAGCCCGAGTTCTTCCTCCAGGGCACGCCGCACCTCGAGCGCCTGTTGGACCTCTCGGCCTTCGTCTCGGGTCGCATGCGCCGCGACCCCAGCGACCGCTCGCTGTTCGTGAGCCACGGACTCGCCGGGACCGAGGTCGCGGTCGCGAGCCTGGCGCTCGACCTCGCGCGCCAGAGCGAGCGCGGCGTCCCCCTCCCCGGCTTCCCCGAGCTCTAGGGCGGAGACCGAGGCCGAGTCCGAGGCCGAGGCCGAATCCGAGACCCGACACCGAGACCGAGACCGACACCGAGATCGATCCTGAAACCTCGGGCCACCAAGCCGTAGGGGCGGAGCTTGCCTCCGCCCGCC
>JAGQRJ010000576.1 GCA_020425635.1 Planctomycetota bacterium
CCATCGTCGGTTTGCAGTGGGGCGACGAGGGCAAGGGCAAGGTGCTGGACGCCCTGGCGAAGAAGGTGCGCTGCGTCGTGCGCTACCAGGGCGGCGGCAACGCCGGGCACACGGTGATCGTCGGCGACGAGAAGCACGTGTTCCACCACGTTCCCACCGGGATCCTCTACCCCGGGGTGAAGTGCGTGATCGGCAACGGCACCGTCGTCGACGTGGAGGCGCTGACCCGAGAGCTGAGCGAAGCCCGCGAGCGCGGCGTCGACCTCTCCGGCCTGGTCCTCTCCGACCGCGCGCACGTGGTGCTCCCCTACCACCGGGCCCTCGACGAGGCCCGCGAGCAGGCGCGCAGCAAGGAAAACCAGATCGGGACCACCAAGCGCGGGATCGGGCCCTGCTACGCCGACAAGGCCTCGCGCACCGGGATCCGGGTCGCCGACCTCTACGACCCCGAGACCTTCGCCAAGCGCCTGCGCTGCAACCTCGACGAGAAGAACGCGATCCTCTGCCACCTGTTTGGCCAGGCGCCGCTGCCCTACGAGGAGCTCTACACGCGCACCCTCGAGGCCGCCGAGGCCGTGCGGGAGTACGTGGGCGACGGCGGGAAGATCGCGCGCGACTTCCTCGACGCGGGGGAGTCCGTCCTGTTCGAGGGCGCTCAGGGGATCATGCTCGACATCGACCACGGGACCTACCCCTTCGTGACCTCGAGCTCGGCGAGCTCCGCGGGCGTGGCCAGCGGGGCTGGGGTCCCGCCCTCCGCGGTGGGCACGGTGCTCGGGATCGCCAAGGCCTACACCACCCGCGTCGGCGCGGGCCCGTTCCCGACCGAGCTCGACAACGAGCAGGGCGAGCGCTTGCGCCAGCACGGGCACGAGTTCGGCGCGACCACCGGGCGCCCGCGGCGCTGCGGTTGGCTCGACCTCGTGCAGCTCGACTACGCCTGCGGGCTGACCGGCGCCAAGCGCCTGGTGCTCACCAAGCTCGACACCCTCGGGGGCTTCGGCGAGCTCAAGGTGTGCGTGGCCTACGAGCGCAAGGGCGAGCGCGTGCGCTCGCTCCCCGCCGACGTCGCGGGCTGGAGCGAGCTGCGCCCGGTCTACGAGACCTTGCCCGGCTTCCCCGCCGAAGGCCTGGTGGGAGCGACCACCAAAGAAGAGCTGCCCTCGGCGGCCCTCGACTACGTGCGCTTCGTCGAGGCGCGCCTGGGCGTGACGATCAGCTACGTCTCGACCGGGCCCCAGCGCAGCGCGCTCGTGCACATGGACGAGGGCGTGCTTTGAGCGACGCGTCGCTCACCCCGCTGCCCGAGTCCGTGGCGATCATCATGGACGGCAACGGCCGCTGGGCCGAGGAGCGCGGCGAGCCGCGCTTCCACGGACACGAGGTCGGCGCCGAGTCGGTGCGCTCCGTGACCCGCGAGTGCGCGCGGCTGGGGATCAAGGAGCTGACCCTCTACGCGTTCTCGACCGAGAACTGGCGGCGCTCGGAGCAGGAGGTCGGCCTGCTGATGGGCCTCCTCGCGCAGTTCCTCGTCCAGGAGCGCGACGAGATCATGGACAACGGGATCGTGTTCCGCGCGATCGGTGAGCTCGACCAGCTCCCCCCCGCGGTGCGCGAGGAGTACGAGCGCACCCGCGACATGAGCGCGCAAAACGGCGGCATGATCCTGCGCCTGGCGCTGAGCTACGGCTCCCGGCGCGAGCTGCTGCGCGCCGCCCAGGGCGTCGCGCGCCTGGCCCTCGAGCAGGGCGAGGGCGCGGTCGAGGCCCTGGGAGAAGACGACCTGCGCCGCTTCCTCTACGACCCCAGCATGCGCGACCCCGACCTCCTGATCCGGACCGCCGGGGAAATGCGCCTGAGCAACTTCCTGCTCTGGCAGCTCAGCTACGCCGAGCTCTACGTCGCCGAGTGCTGCTGGCCCGAGTTCCGCGAGGCGCAGCTGCACGAGGCGCTGCGCAGCTTCGCGGCGCGCGAACGACGCTACGGCAAGGCCTGAGCGGGGGCGCGGGCGGTGGCCACGGTGTTTACGCGGGTGTGGATCGGGTCGGTCCTGATCGTGGCGATCGTGGGCTTGCTCACGATCGACAAGCTCAGCGGCCACGGCTACGGCGCGATCGCGTTGGTCATGGCGCTCGGCTCGGCGGGCCTGGTCGAGTTCGCGCGCATGGTGCACCCCCGGCCGGTGGCTTCGGCGGGCCTGGTCCTGGCCGGGGCGGGCTACCTCGCGCTGCTCGGCCTGGGCTACGAGCTCGAGCCGCGCCTGCACCTGCTGCTCGCACCCTGGGCGGTCCTCACGCTCTACGCGCTCTTCTTCTGGCAGCTGCGCGGGGCGCCCAGCGCCGTGCGCTTCGAGGGGCTGGGCCTGACCGTGCTCGGCTTCGTCTACATGGCCTTCCTCAGCGGCTTCACCCTAGAGCTGCGCTTCCTCGGCCCCGAGGTCGGGCCCAGCGCCTTCTTCTTCGCGATCGCCATGGCCAAGGGAACCGACATCTGCGCCTTCTTCGCGGGCAAGGCCTTCGGCAAGAAGAAGCTCGTGCCCAGCGTGAGCCCGGGCAAGTCGACCGCAGGCTTCTACGGCGCGGTGGCAGGCGGGGCCCTGATCGCCGTCTTGTTCTCGGTGTTCAGCCCGCTGGGGAAGCTGATCCCGCTGAGCCTCGCGCCGGGGTTCGGGGTCGTGCTCTCGCTGGTGGTGATCTCGGGAGACCTGATCGAGTCGTTCTTCAAGCGCAGCGCAGAGGTCAAGGACTCGGCGAGCCTGCTCCCCGGCTTCGGCGGGGTGCTCGACATCGTCGACTCGGTGGTCATCGTGGCCCCCGCGATCTACTTCGGGCTCTACGCCCTCAGCGCCTTCGTGCCCCCCGGCACCCCAGTGAGCTTTCCAGGTGGGTGAGTCCTTGAACGAGATCCAACTCGGCAACCTCGACGAGGCCCGCGCGCTGTGTGGGCCCCACGACCAGAACCTGCGACTGGTCCGGCAGCGCTTCGACGTGCAGATCCTGGTGCGCGGCTTGACCGTGACCTGCACGGGCGGCGACGCCGAGGCGGTGCACGCGCTGCTCGCGGGGCTGCTCGCGCGCGTCCGCGCGGAGGGAGAGCTCGAGCGCGAGCAGGTGCTCGCGGTCCTCGACGCGGCCCTGGGGCCGGAGGACGCCTCCGATCCGCCGCGCGAGGAGCTGGGCCTGCTCGACGGGATCAAGCTGCGCAGCGCCGGGCAGCGCCGTTACGTCGCGCTGCTCCGCGAGTCCGACCTGGTGTTCGCGGTGGGCCCCGCGGGGACCGGCAAGACCTTCCTCGCCGTGCTCATGGCCGTGCAAGCGCTGAAGACCGGCAGGGTGCGCCGGATCGTGCTCTGCCGCCCCGCGGTCGAGGCCGGCGAGAAGCTGGGCTACTTGCCGGGTGACTTCCAGGCCAAGGTCAACCCCTACATGCGCCCGCTCTACGACGCGCTCTACGCCCTGCTCGACTACGACACGGTCAAGCGCTACATGGAGCGCGAGGTGATCGAGGTCGCGCCGCTGGCCTACATGCGCGGACGCACGCTGTCCGACGCCTTCGTGATCCTCGACGAGGCTCAGAACACCACGCGCGCGCAGATGAAGATGTTCCTCACCCGCATGGGCGAGGGCAGCCGGATCGTGGTCACCGGCGACGTGACCCAGGTCGACTTGCCCCCGGGGGTGACCAGCGGACTCGTGCACGCGCAGTCGATCCTCAAGGGCGTCAAGGGGATCGGCTTCGCCGCCCTGACCACCGACGACGTCGTGCGCCACGCCCTCGTCTCGCGGATCGTGCGCGCTTACGAGGGGCGCGCGGGCCGCAAGGGCGGCGGCCGTGACTGAGGGCCCGGAGGCGGCGCGCGTCAGCGTGGCCGACCTGCAGGAGCGCGCCGTCGACCTCGAGGCCTTGGAGGCCCTGGCGCACGCGGTGCTCGTCGCCGAGGGGGAGCCCAGCGCGCAGCTCTCGGTGGCCGTCGTCGACGACGAGCACATGAGCGAGCTGCACGAGCGCTACTCCGGGGTCCCGGGGCCGACCGACGTGCTGAGCTTCCCCCTGGACGACGGGCCAGGCCCTCAGGAGCTCCTGGGGGAGGTCGTCGTCTCCAGCGACACCGCCGCCCGGGAGGCGCTCGAGCGCGGCCTGCCCTTCGAGGAGGAGCTGCAGCGCTACGTCGTGCACGGGATCTTGCACCTGGTGGGCTACGACGACCAGGAGCCCGCCGAGCGCGAGCGCATGCACGCGCGCCAGGAAGCGCTGCTGGCCGAGTTCCGCGCCCAGCCCTGAAGCGCCGGCGCTCGGCTGGCGCCTCACCGCCCGGCAGGCTACGATCAGCGGTCATGAGCGACTTTGCGGTTGACGTTCGCGAGCTCGAGGACGGCGTGAATGTGCTCGCGCTGCGCGGGGTCCTGGACAAGGGCAGCAGCGACACCCTGGAGCAGGTGCTCCGCGACTCCTCCGCCGCCGGGCGACTCAAGTTCGTGGTCAACTGCGCGAAGCTCGAGAACGTGTCGAGCGAGGGCATGGGCGTGTTCCTCTCGCACCTGATCCGAATCCGCAAGGCGCGAGGGGACATCAAGTTCTGCGAGGTCGGCGAGCGGGTCGAGGGGGTGCTCAAGACGCTCAACCTCAACAAGCTGCTCGTCGTCAAGCCGACCGAGAGCGCGGCGATTCAGGACTTCGGCGGCGCGGCCGTCGCTGCGGGGCCGACTTCGAGCAAGAAGCTGCACATCGAGCGCAGCGAGGAGGGCACCTCGACGGTGCTCGCGCTCCAGGGCTTCGTCGACCGACACACGATCAGCCAGCTCGACGCCGA
>JAGQRJ010000577.1 GCA_020425635.1 Planctomycetota bacterium
CGAACGTCCGGGCCGAGGCAAGCTCGGCCCCTACGGGGCATTTCGGACAACGCCGAAGCGGAGGCCGACGCCGAGTCCGAGACCGAGGCCGAGACCGAGACGCAGCGCCTGCGGCCCATTGGGGGTGAGACCGAGCAGCTTCGCTGCGAGGTCGAGGGGGCCTCGGAGAGGCCCCCTGAAAACAGGCGAGGGGGCCTCGGAGAGGCCCCCTGAAAGTTAGTCCTCGCGCAGGATCGAGAGGTCCTCGAGCACGCCGTCGAGGCTCGGGTAGCGCGCTTCGCGGTCGTAGGCGCACATGCGGGTGATCACGTCGGCGGCGTCTTCGGGGGCGGCCATGAAGTCCTCGCTGCCCGGGGTGCTCAGCTCCTTGAGCAGCAGCTCGCGGTCGAGGGGTACCTCGCCCTTCAGCTCCTCGACCGACGCGTAGGGTCGCTCGCTCGTGATCAGCTCGTAGAACAGGATCCCCAGGCTGTAAATGTCCGCGCGGGCGTCGGCGCACGCCGGGTCGGCCCACACCTCGGGCGCGGTGTAGCGCGGGTCGAGCCGCCGCTCCAGGCCCTTGGGCGCGCTGAGCTGGGGCGCGTGCTGCAGCAGCGCGAGGTCGAAGTTGACCACCTTCGCCAGCCCGCCCGGGCCTACCACGACCGACAGCGGGCGCATGTCGCGGTGGATCACTCCGCGGAGGTGGGCGTGGCGGAGCCCGCGCGCGGTGCCGACGATGATGTCCGCCTTCTCGCGCCAGCTGATCGAGCGGTCGGCGGACTCGGCGAGGATCTCCTCGAGCGTCCGCCCCTGATCGACGTACTCGGTGGGGAGCACGAACTTGTTGTCGTCCCAGGCGAACATGTCGCCGGTGTCGATCAGGTTCGGGTGCACGCCGAGCAGCCGCAGGGCGTCCTGGTCGTGGAAGATCGCCTCGATCTGACGCTGCCGCTCGGCGTCCGACGTGTAGACGTCGAAGTGGTAGACCTTGAG
This sequence comes from Planctomycetota bacterium, assembly GCA_020425635.1. GTDB lineage: Bacteria > Planctomycetota > J058 > J058 > J058 > JAGQRJ01. Next base: position 976 of record JAGQRJ010000577.1, read on the forward strand.
GATCGTCCGCGGGCGCGTGCGAATGTAGCGGTGCTTGGCGAGGAACACCGTCCGATCCTCGGTCTGGTTGATCCGCTCGATGACGTCGTAGAGCCCGATCTGGGTGACGCGACGCACGGGGCGCAGGTCGAACAGGGTGGCGCAGATCCTGTCGTGGAGGTGCGAGATCGGGCGGGTGCTGACCGGGAGCCGCTTGGGGTCGGTGAAGTAGTCGAGGGCCTGGTCGATCCGCACGATCCGGCTCGCCTGGGGGTCCTTCACCCGGACCTGCGCGCGCTCGTCGCTGAGCAGAATCGTCGTCTCGACGAAGACGTCCTCGAGGCGCCGGTCGTGGCCGCGCAGCTTGCCCGCGAGGATCTTCGACTTCTTGTTGGCCAGCGGGATCGGGGAGGGCTGGCGGTAGCCGCTGTCGAGCACCCAGTGGTGCTGATTGCCCTGGATCGTCCCGCGGTAGCCCTTGACCTCGACGTGCCACACCGCGAAGGGTCCGATCACGGCGAGGTCGTATTCGTAGGGCAGGCCGCGCCCGGTGGTCAACTCGAAGTTGTGGACGAGGATGTAGTCGTCGGAGAGCAAGGAGGCCAAGGTCTTGATCGCCTTGGCTTCGCTGGCGTTCTCGGGTTCGCCGATCCTGTGAACGATCGCCATGACCTCGCCTCCGGCCCTTCAAGCTATCAGGTCCGGCCTGCTGGTGGTGGCGAGGCCGAGCGCCGCTCGGCCGCCCCGATGGCGCCCGATAAGTCGTTGGAGCGCGATAGCTTCCGGGCTTGCGCCGCCGGGGGCCCGGGCTACAGTCTCTGCATGAACCTCTCGGACCTGCTCTCGGAAGAGGTCGTCCTCACCCCGCTGGAGGCGAGCGATCGCGACGCGGCGATCGAGCGCTTGATCGACGCGCTGGTCGACTCCGGCGCGCTGCAGGCCGAGCACCGCGACGACGCGGCGCACGCGGTGCACCAGCGCGAGGCGTCGCAGACCACGGGCCTCGGCGGCGGCGTCGCGATCCCGCACGGGGTGTGCGAACACGTGGACGAGGTCGTCGCCGCGCTGGGGGTCCTCCCCGGGGGGATCGACTTCGCCGCGATCGACGGCGCACCGGTTCAGATCGTGGTCTTGCTGCTCGTCCCCCCCAACCGCTTCCAGGCGCATATCCGGACCCTGGCTGGGGTCGCGCGGCTGCTGAACGACTCGCGCATGCGACGGCAAATCGTGGAGGCGCCGTCGGCTCCGGCGATCGTGGAGCTGATCGCCGGACGCTGAGCGTCCGTCGTCTAGCTCCCCTCGAGGGCGAGCGTTACACTCCTCCTGTGTCCGCCACCGAAGACCGACGACCCTCCGAGCTGGAGGCGCTGTGCGCCGAGAACGCGAGCCTGCGAGAGCAGCTCGCGATCGTCACCGAGATCGGAACCCAGCTCAGCGCCGAGCGCGACCTCGACCGCCTCCTCGAACGGATCCTGACCGGTGCGCGGAGGCTGACCCACGCCGACGCCGGCTCCCTCTACCTGCTCGAGAGCCACGACCGCGGGCACCTGCGCTTCAAGCTGGCCCAGAACGACTCGGTCGACGTGCCCTTCCGCGAGACGGTGATCGAGCTGACCAGCGACACGATCGTGGGCTACGTGGCGCGGACCCGCCAGCCGCTGCGCTTCGACGACGTCTACGAGCTCCCCGCCGAAGCCGCCTACCGTTTCTCGAAGGGCTTCGACGAGTGGGCGGGCTACCGCAGCAAGTCCATGCTGGTCGTCCCCATGATCGACCACCGCGAGCGGGTGATCGGCTGCCTGCAGCTGATCAACCGCAAGCCCAATCCTTCGACCCGCCTGCGGAACCCCGAGCACGCCGAGGAGGCGGTCGCGCCGTTCACCCCCCACTGCCAGGCGGTCCTGGAGAGCCTCGCCAGCCAGTCTGCGGTGGCGATCGACAAGGCCAAGCTGATCAAGGACCTGGAAGACACCTTCGAAGGCATGGTGTTCGCCTCGGTGGTCGCGATCGAGTCTCGCGACCCGACGACCTCGGGGCACTCGGAGCGGGTCGCCCAGCTCTCGGTGTCGCTGGCCAAGGCGGTGAGCGACGCTGGGGCCGGCAAGTTCAAGGACCTGTCCTTCACCGCCCCTCAGCTCAAGGAGCTGCGTTACGCGAGCCTGCTCCACGACTTCGGCAAGGTCGGGGTCCAGGAGCGGGTGCTGGTCAAGGCGAAGAAGCTGTTCCCCAGCGACCTCGAGGTGGTCCGGGCGCGCTTCGCCTGCGCCCTCAAGGACGTCGAGCTCAAAGTGTGGCGCAGGCTCGTCGACCAGCTCAAGGACCCCCGGGCCGACGTCGCGGACCTCCTGGCCACCGCGGAGGTCGAGATCGGACGCGATCGGCAGCTGCTCCGAGACATGCTCGACCTCGTGCTCGAGGCCAACGAGCCGCGCCTGCTGCCCGAGGGCTGCGACCAGCGACTGCGCGCAATCGCCCAGCACTCCTACCTCGACGCCGACGACAAGCCACAACCCCTGCTGGAGGAGCACGAGATCCTCGACCTCTCGATCCCGCGCGGCTCGCTTAACGCCGAGCAGCGGATCGAGATCGAGAGCCACGTCTCGCACACCTACCGCTTCCTGGTGCGGATCCCTTGGACCGAGGAGCTGCGCGACCTCCCGCGGATCGCGGGGAGCCACCACGAGAAGCTCGACGGAAGCGGTTACCCGCACGGCTTGAGCGACCTCGAGATCCCGGCCCAGGCGAAGATCATGTCGGTGTGCGACATCTTCGACGCCCTCACCGCCTGGGATCGCCCGTACAAGAAGGCGGTCCCCCTGGAGATCGCGCTGAGGATCCTCGACGACGAGGCCAAGGCCGGGAAGATCGAGACCGAGCTCGTCGAGCTGTTCCGCGAGCGTAAGCTCTACGAGCCAGTCCTCCGCAAGAAGCCGTAACCCCTTCCCCTGGAGCGAGAGGGCCCAGGCCCTCGCTCGGGGGGGCGCCCGAGGCGCGCGCTCAAAAAGCGGTATTCAAGCGCTTTACGTCGGAGAGGTGGGTTGGTAAGGTTGCAACAGACCCTACCGGAGGCTTTATCGTGGCAACGGTTAGCAAAAAAGAAATCGTCAAGACCGTCAGCGAGCGCCACGGGCTCACCACCACGCAGACCGCGCAGCTGGTTCAGGTCTTCATGAACCAGATCATCGACGAGCTCTCTCGCGGTAACCGAATCGAGTTCCGCGAGTTCGGGATCTTCGAGCTCAAGCGCCGCAAGCCGCGGATCGCCCGTAACCCCAAGACTGGGGCTCAGGTCCAGGTGCCAGAGAAGACGGTGGTGAGCTTCAAGCCGGGCAAGGTCATGAAGGCGCGCGTCGCCGACACGATCCCGGCCGACGGCAAGAACCCGGACGAAGGCCCGGCGCCCTCGCGCCCCGCCGCGACGAGCACCACGGCCTCGACCACGAGCCAGAGCCCGAAACCGTTTACGCCCGCGGCCGCGCCGCCGCCGCCTCCGCCGCCTCCGGCCCCGGCCACCTCGCCGCCGCCCTCGCCTCCGCCGCGGCCGTTCTTCACGAGCTAGGGCGGTCGAGTCGAGCCGAGACCCCTCAGACGGGCGACCCTCCGGTCGCCCGTTCGACGTGTGGGGCTGCGTAAAGCGAAACCGACTGGGCGCTTCCGCCGGAGCCGCGGAGGCTGGGCCACGACCCCGCAGCGCGCTGGACCTGGTTAGGCTTCGCGGGAGGGATCGCCCACGGGACGCCGCGGCAGGGGACCGGCCGTCAGGCGGGTGCTCGCCTTGCGCTGGTAGTAGCGCTTGCTCGCGCGGCTGAGGAAGCGTAACTCTTCCCGGGTAAGCGACTGCTTTCCCGCGCTCGCGATCTTCTCGAGGAGCGCCTCGACGCGGGCGCGGGCGTGGACCTCGCTCTCGAGCATGCGGATCCCGAGCGCGATCCGGAGCCGCCGCTCAGCGCGCCTCAGCCCGGTGCACAGGCCTAAGACCAACACCCCCAAGGGAAAGCCCCAGGGCGCCGAACTCAGGTCGGGACGCAGCGCGACCTGCGCCTCGGCCGACCAGAGCAAGTCGACCCGCTGGGCCGCTGAAATGTTCTCGCCGCTGTAGGCGTCGTTGCGGGCCACCGCCACGCGGTCTTCCAGGCCCTGGGCCATTTCCCACCCGACGTAGCGCACGACCCCGACCAGGGCCAGGGCGCACAACAAGTAGGCGATCGGCCCGGGCACGTTGGCGACGCGCTCGGACGGGTAGAGCAAGAGATACGCCGAGAGCAGGGCCGCCGAGGCGCCGAGGGACCCGCTGAAGAGCGGGCCCACGACCTCGGGGGCCGCGGTCGCGAGCAGGGCGTGGAACAGCCCGACCCCAGCCAGCGAGCAGGCGTAGAGCAAGAGGAAGCGCAGGCTCCCGAGGGCCTCCTCGACCGCAGGCCCTGCGAGGAGCAGCACCGTGGCCCCGAGGAGGAACTCCAGGTAGTGGCGGTGCAAGAAGCCATGGGTGAGCAGGGTCCAGGGGCTCGCCGCGACCGCGTCGAGGTCGCCCACGACCCAGAAGCTCAAGGAGGGGTCCCAGGCGATCTGCCCTGCGAGTACAGCGAGGGCGCACGCCGCCTGCACGGCGAACAGCGCTGGCACGACGCGCCAGACCCGGCGAGTAGGCTCGGTTGCGGGGTCCATCTTGAGCTCGCTCCCTGCGAGCGTAGCACGCCCACGCCGCCCTCGCAGCAGACAGCACAGAGAGCCCGGATTCCCTCGGACTCACGCGAGCCGGCGGGGGACCTTACACTACGGCCAACAGGAGGCTGTATGAGCCGCAAGGTCTACGTCGCGGGCGCCGCCCACACCCCGTTCATCGGCAAGTTCCACCCCGACTTCATCTGGAAGAAGCACCCGGACTTCGGCAAGCGCGAGAACCCCACCCTGGAGGACTACGTGCACCGGGCCGCGCTCGGCGCCCTCGAAGACGCTGGCGCGGACCCGAACCAGGTCGACAAGGCCTACGTCGGCAACTTCGTCGGCGAGCTGTTCAGCAACCAGGGCCACCTGGGCGCGGTGCTCGCCGCGGCGCACCCGGGGCTCCAAGGCGTCCCGACCATGCGCGTCGAGGGGGCCTGCGCCAGCGGCGCGCTCGCGGTCAGCGCCGGCGTAGACGCGATCCGCGCGGGGGCCGACCTCGTCCTCGTGGTCGGCGCAGAGGTCCAGACCACCGAGAACGCGAAGGTCGGCGCCGATTACCTCGCCCGCGCTGCGCACTACCGCACCCAGCGCGCGATCGACCCGTTCACCTTCCCCGCCCTGTTCGCCCGCCGCATGCGCGCCTACAGCGAGGCCTTCGGCCTCGAGCCCGCCGAGCTGGCCAAGGTCGTGGTCAACGCCTACGGCAACGCCAACAAGAACCCCAACGCCCACATGCGCACCGTGCGCATGAGCCTCGAGAACGCGAGCGAGGCGAGCGACAAGAACCCGTGCTTCCTCAGCAACGAAGAGCTCCAGCCCTTCATGAAGGTCAGCGACTGCTCGCAGGTCTCCGACGGCGGCTCAGCGATCGTCCTCGCCTCCAAGGAGGGCCTCGAGAAGCTCGGGCGCGGCGGGGGCCAAACCGTCGAGGTGATCGCCTGCGCCCAGGCCACCGGCCCGATCACGGGCCCCGAGGACCTGACGCGCATGGAGATCACCAAGCTCGCGGCCGACCGGGCCTACGCCCAGGCCGGGGTGGGCCCGAAGGACGTTCAAGTCGCCGAGGTCCACGACTGCTTCGCCGTCGCCCAGCTGCTCGCCGTGGAAGCCCTCGGCTTCGCCGACGGCCCCGGCGGCGCGCGCAAGCTGATCGCCGAAGACGCCATGGCGATCGGCGGGCGGATCCCGGTCAACACCGGCGGCGGGCTCATGGCCTTTGGTCACCCGGTGGGCGCCACCGGCGTCAAGCAGATCGGCGAGCTCTACCGCCAGCTCCTCGGCAAGTGCGGCGACTATCAAGTCCCTGGCGAGCCGACCCTCGCCCTGGCCCAGAACATGGGTGGCGACGACCGCACGGCGGTGGTCACGGTCCTGCGCCGGGGCTAGGCACCCCGGGGGGGGAGCGACCGACCGCAGGCGCGCCCGCGCCGTGACTCGATTCGGTAGCCTGAAGGAGCGGCGGCGGGAGGCCTGCATATGGACATGCCGACCAGGATCGCGCGGCGCTACGTCGTGCGCGAGGAGATCGGGCGCGGAGGCATGGGCGTGGTCTACCGCGCCCGCGACGAGAAGTTCGACGCGGAGGTCGCGGTCAAGGTGCTCACGGCCAAGGCCTCTGCAGACGCCGCGGAGCGGCTCAAGCGCGAGGCCAAGCTGGGCAACCTGCTCGGCAAGCAAGACGGCCTGGTCCGCGCCCTCGACTGGGGGCGGCTGCAAAACGGCAGCTACTATCTGGTGATCGACTACGTCGACGGCGCGCGCGACCTGGACCTGCGCTTGGGGTCGCTCGTCGAGCGCGTCGAGCGCGTCTACGCAGCCGCGACCCTGGTGCGTAAAGCGCACGAGGCCGGGGTCCTGCACCGCGACGTCAAGCCGGCCAACTTCCTCCTCGACCGCAAGGGGAAGCTCTACCTCACCGACTTCGGGATCGCGAAGCGGATCGACGAGGTCGAGGCGCGCCAGCAGCCTCCCGCCATGACCCTCGAGGAGACTCAGCCCGCGACCCTCTCGCCAGAGCTCACCGCGGCGAACGTCGGCCTCGGGACTCCGTATTACATGCCCCCCGAGCAGTTCGAGAACGCCGCCGGCGTCGACGTGCGCGCCGACGTCTACGCCCTCGGCGTCATGCTCTTCCAGGCGCTCACCGGGTCCGTCCCCTACCCGGGGCGGCACCCCGCGGAGGTCTACGGACGGGTCATGAAGGCGCGCTACGGAACCGAGGAGCGCCCCTCGACGCGCAAGCACCTGCGGACGATCCCGGCCGCCCTCGACCGCGTCGTGACCCAGGCCCTGGCGCCGGTGGCCGAGGATCGCTTCCCGAGCGTAGCGGCGCTCATGGAGGCCCTCGACGCGGCCAACTGGCGCGCCGGGCTCGCCGGGGTCTCCCCGCTGAACCCGGAGGAGGACGGCGAGGCGCCGACCGTGGCGTTCTCGGCGTCGGGCGGCAAAGCGCGCCCGAGCACGACGGGCTCCCCGGGCCTGACCGTCGACCAAGACGCCTCGTCGACGATCGAGGAGCTCGCCCGCCCGACGGTGCCCTCCGACCGCTGCCCGGGCTGCGGGCACGAGCCGCTGCACGGCGACCTCTGCCCCGCCTGCGGCGCAGACGTGATCGCGCTGCGCACCCAATCCCGGCTCGAGTTCAAGCGGGCCAAGGCCCAGAGCGCCGAGGCCGAGCGCGAGCGCGCCGAGCGAGCGCGGATCAGCGGCGCCAGCCTCGACTACGGCGGCCTGCAGATCCCCAAGATCGCCTGGTTCGTGATCGGGCTGATGGTGATCACGGGCGTGGCCCTGAACGTCGACTGGGGCACACGGCGCCTCCCCCCAGAGCCCAGCTCTGCCCAGCAGCCCCCGCGCGACCCCGCAGAGGACCCCGACGAGGAGGTCACCCTCGTCGACTCGCCGACCCTCACCGACCCCTACGAGCTCGGAGGCAAGGAGCGCGAGGCCTACGACCTGTTCCTCGCGGCGCACCAGTCCTGGATCAAGTGGAACGCCTACGACAACGTCGAAGGCGACCCCCGCGACGCGGTCCTGCTGGAGGTCCCCGAGCTCGCCAAGGCCTTCGATCGCTACAGCCTGGGCGTCAGCGACGACGAGCCCGAGACCCAGGCCCGCACCCGACGCTACAGCTTCCGCTGCGTCGGCTCCGCGGACCCCGAGGTCCGCGCGCGCGTGCCCGCCGACTGACCCTCTCTCTGTCTCGCTCGCCTGCCCTCGGGGCCTGAGGCATACTTTGGGTATGCGACGAATCCAGGACCTCGCGATCGACCCCGCCCGGCTCTACGCCTCGTTGCAGGCCCTGGGAAAGGTCGGCAGCTACCGCGACGCGCGCTCCGGCCTCGACGGGGTGTGCCGCCTGGCGCTGACGGAAGCCGACGGCGCCGGGCGCCGACACGTGGTCGCCGCCATGCGCGAGCTCGGACTCGACGTGCGAGTCGACCGGATCGGCAACGTCTATGGCCGCCGGGCAGGGACGGCCGACGTCGAGCCGGTCCTGATCGGCTCGCACATAGACAGCGTGCCCACCGCCGGGATCTTCGACGGCTGCCTGGGGGTGATCGGCGGGCTCGAGGTCCTGCGCGCCCTCGACGACGCGGGGGTGCGCACCCGCCGGCCCCTGGTGGTCGCCTTCTTCACCGACGAGGAGGGCTGCCGCTTCGGTACGGACATGCTCGGGAGCGCGGTCGCGACCGGGCGGATCCCTCTGGAGGTGGCCTACGCCCTGACCGACAGCGAGGGGGTCGTGCTCGAGGACGCCCTCGCGGCGATCGGCTTCCGCGGAGAGGCCCGGGAGCGGGTCGACCCCCCGGCCGCCTTCCTCGAGTGCCACATCGAGCAAGGCCCGCTGCTGCGCGCGCGCGACCTCGACCTGGGGGTCGTGAGCGGGGTCCAGTCGATCAGCTGGCACGAGGTCACGATCGTGGGCAAGTCGGCGCACGCGGGGACGACGCCCATGGACCTGCGGCACGACGCTGGCGTCGCCGCGGCCCGGATCAACCTCGGCCTGCGCGAGCTGATCGCGAGCGGGCGCTTCGGGCAGCTCCGCGCGACCATGGGCGCGATCCGCCCCACCCCGAACCTGGTGAACATCGTCCCCGGCGTGTGCGTGTGCACGGTCGACCTGCGCAACCCCGACGACGCGCTCATGCGCGCCGCGGAGGCCGAGGTGCTCGCGCTCTACGAGCGGGTCGCGGCGACGGAGGGCGTCGAGCTCAGCTGGCGCCAGACCGCGCGCACCGATACGGTCCCCTTCGCCGAGGCCGTCCGCGAGCGTGTCGCCGCCGCCGCGAGCGCGCAAGCCCTCTCGCACGCCCCGATCGTCTCCGGGGCCGGTCACGACGCGCAGGAGTTCGCGCGCCTCTGCCCCACGGGCATGATCTTCGTCCCCGGTGAGAACGACGGGATCAGCCACAACCCGCGTGAACTCTCGACCGTCGCGCAATGCGCGAACGGCGTCAACACCTTGCTGCGGGTCGCGCTCGACCTGGCGGAGACCCCGTGAGCTTGCGCCTCGCCCTGACCCAGACCGTGTGCCCCCTCGAGGACCTCCCTGCGCTGGACCGGCTCGACCACGCCGCGTCTCGCCTGGGGGAGATCCGCGACGCCTGCGTCGAGCACCACCTCGACCTGCTGCGGCGAGCCAAGGGGCGCGGCGCGCAGCTCGTGTGCTTCGGGGAGCTGTTCAACGCGCCCTACTTCGCGCTGACCCAACACCCGGTGTGGCTCGACATGGCCGAAGACGCGCACCACGGGCCCACGGTCAGCGCCGTGCGCAAGGTGGCGGCCGAGCTCGGGGTCGCGGTCGTGGCGCCGATCTACGAGCGCGACCCCTCGAGCGGGCGCCGCTTCAACACCGCGGTCGTGATCGACGCCAAGGGCGCCGTGCTCGGGACCTACCGCAAGGTCCACGTGCCCCAGGGCAAGAACGAACAGGGCGTGTTCGACGAGCGCTACTACTACGACGGCAGCGACGGGCTCATGGTCCAGACCGCGGCCAACGTGTCGGACAACCGCTTCTTCCCCGTGTTCCAGCTCGCGGGTGTGCGCCTCGGGGTCGCGATCTGCTACGACCGCCACTTCGAGGGCGTCATGCGCAGCCTCGCGCACAACGGCGCGCAGGTCGTGGTCTCTCCCGCGGTCACCTTCGGCGAGAAGTCGCAGCGCATGTGGCGCCAGGAGTTCGCGGTCGACGCCTGCCGACACCGAATCGTGGTCGCCGGCTCGAACCGCAAGGGCAAGGAGGCGCCCTGGAACCAGGAATACTTCGGCGAGAGCCACGTCGTCGGGCCCGAGGGCCCGCTGCAGGACCTCAGCGAAGACCCGCGCCTGGTGATCGTCGACGTCGTCCTCGACGCGCTCACGCGCTCCGACCCCGCCGGCTGGAACCTGGCCCGCGACGCTCGCCCCGAGGCTTACAGCGCCTAGCCCGATCCTGCGACTGGAGACGGTGCGCACCCCGCCCGGCAGCGGGACCCGCGGACGGCTGACCCGGGTAGCCTCTGGGCAGCCGACCCGAACCAACCGGCGGAGGAGGAGCGGCATGAACGACGCGGACCAACGCGAGCTCAAGGCAGCGCTGACGAAGATCATCTCGGAGACCAACGGGGTCTCCCTGGGGGACACCCTCGAGCTTGCGGCCCACTCGATCCTCTTCAGGGAGCGGCCGGCCGCGCTCGAGGCCGTCGTCGAGTTCCGCAACCTGCTCTTCGACCTCGCCCGCGGCGCGGTCGCCGTCGACCGCCTCCTCGAGCACCCGGTGGGGCTCGCCCTGGAGGCGATCTTCAAGGCCTTCCCGGCGCCGTTTCAGGACGAGCACACCCACCTCACCGGCGCGCTCGACGCGAGCTTCGTCTTTCCCCGCCTGAAGGCCCTCCTCGAGGGGCCGGACGCCGAGGCCTTCGCCGCGAAGATCGCCGAGGTCTACGGACCCGAGGCGCTGCCGATTCGCAGCGAGGCCGACGTGGACCGGCTGATTCGGCCCAAAGGGGACCTCAGCTTCGCCCGCTACCTGCAGCAGCTGACCCTGGCCAAGTTGGTCCTGCGAGACCGGGAAGCCCACGCGGCCGCGGCCTACCACCTGGCCAGCACGGTCTTCCGCACGTTCAACGTCGGCAAGGTGAGGTTGAAGTTCTCCCTCTCCCGGGCAACCACCGACGAGGTCGAATCCCTGCCCGGAGAGGCAGTGAGCCCCGAGGACGTGCTCCTCGGTCTCCACGAGGGCTTCGTGCGCTACCAGCAGGAGGAGCCCCGCTTCGACTTCGTGCTCTCCCCCTCCTTCCGCAAGGAGGCCACCTTCTACGACGCCGGGCGCTTCGCCTCCAAGCAGGAGGACTTCCTCCACCAGGTGAAGACGATTCAGGAGCTCTTGGAGAAGCACCCCTTCCTCCGGGAGAAGGTGCTGGACGTGGACACGGTGGGGGACGAGCGCCGGCACTACCGGAAGGCGCACTTCGAAGAGATGCGGCTCGGCTTTCGCAAGCTGCAGTTCTCGGGCTTCCGGATCCGCAGCCACCACGGCGAGACCTGGCGCACTTTGCGCCGGGGGGTGCAGGCCGTGGATAACGCGATGAACATTTGGCATATCGACACCCTCGAGCACGGGGTGAGCCTGGGGGTGAACCCCAACTTCTACTTCCACATGGTCTTCGAGCGGGTCATGGAGCAGAACTTCCGCGGCGTGGGCGTCGACCCGGAGTCGCAGGAGGGTCAGGAGCTGGCCGAGATGGACTGGCGCCGGCAGCCAGAGATCCACACCAAGCTGCTGGCCGGGGAGCGCCTCAACGACCAGGAGACCCAGCGCTTCGTCAAGATCAAGTTCCACACGGCCCGGGAGGTCGAGCACTACCAGCACGACGTGCTCAACCGAATGATCAACAAGGAGGTGGGCCTGGTGGCCCTGCCCTCCTCGAACATCAAGCTCACCAGCTCCTTTCCCACCTACAAGGACCACCCCTTCTCCTGGTGGGAGAAGAAGGGGGTCGATCTGGCGGTGGGCACCGACAACTACGTCACCCTCGACACGAACTTCGTGCGGGAGATGCTGATCCTCCTGTGCACCGACATGGAGAACCTGAAGATCACCAAGCTCTTGATGGTCGTCACCGGGGAGACCCGCCGCCCGGTGATCTCCCGCCTGCTCTGGAGCATGAGGCAGACCCCAGCCTGATCAGGGGCTGGCAGCCGGGCTAGCCCAGGAAGCGCAGGTGCCCCTGGTTCTTGATCAGGGTCTGCTCCCACAGGGCGCGATCCTCGGGCTCCAGGGCCGCGCCCTCCAACAGGCGCTGGGTCGGGCGCGCGAGCTGGGCGTTGATGCTCCGCTGAACGCCCGTGGGCTGAGCGAAGTGCCCGCCGACCAGCTCGCGGAGGAACCCCGTCGAGCGCCCGTCGAACGCGCGCATGCTGCAGAACGCGCCGAGGGTCGCCTCGCGGTGCACGCGCTCCACGATCGCCTCCGAGAAGGTCATGACCGCGGTGGCCCGGATCACCGCTCGCGCGCCCGCGCGGTTGACCGCCGAGCGGCGGTGCACCGGCAGGCAGTCCGGGCTCGCCGCGGCGATCAGGTGCGAGGCCGCCATGTGGTGGCTCTCGTCCTGGGTGTGCAGGAGCGAGAGCTCCTGGACCTGGGCGTTCCCGGTGCGAAACGTACACAGCGGGAGCTCGTAGCCCTTGCCGAGGTGGTTCGCGATCCCGCGTCCGGTGAAGTAGGTGGTCAAGAAGTCGACCCCGAAGGTCCGGATCAGCCAGCCCACCACCGGGCGGTTGCGCACGTAGCGGTGCCCGCGCTTCTCGCCGGTGTAGCGCGGATCGACCCCGTAGCGCGCGTAGATCGCGCCGAGGGTGCGGCCGAAGGCCGCGATATGGTCCCGCTCCTCCTCGGCCTCGTGCCGCAGCAAGGCGGCGACGTGCGGGGCCTGGGGCTCGACGGCGTCGGCGATCAGGCAGTTCGCCACGACGGCCATGCCCTCGCCGCGAATGATCTTGTTGTAGTGCAGGCAGTAGACCCAGTGGTTGCAAGCCAGGCGCTCTTCCTCGCTGAGCGACTCCCAGAGCGGGGTGTAGTAGCCGACGCTCCACGCCTCGGGGACCAGCCAGTCGTCGAAGCGCAAGGACACGCGCGCGCAGCGCTCGGCGAGCGAGGGGCCCCCTCCGCCCACGCGCTTACGCGACAAGCGCTCCAAGCGCCCGAGGGCGTCGCGGCTGCGGGCGGTCGAAGCCCGAGCACCAGGTTCGACGCGCGACGGAGACGTGGACGAGGCTTGGCTCACGACCGCTCCTTCACGCAGGCTACTCCAGCGGAGCCCGCCGGGCGAGGCCTGGGGTCGAGGCGGTGTGCGCCTGCCGCGCTACTTGGCGCCGGGCAGGGTCACGCCGGGGTAGACCGTGTCGAGCTGCGCGAGCAGGGCGCGGCGGTCCTGGCGCACGCGGGTCGCCAGCGAGGCGACCTCGTCGTCGTCGGTCGTGCGCGCGATCTCGTCGAGCTCGAACACGTCGCGCTCGAGCACCCGGATCAGGCGCGGGAGGGTCAGCGCCTCTTCGCCGTGGACCGCGTCCCAACGGTAGGGCTCGGGCTCGGCGAAGGTCCAGCCGCGATCGCGAGCCAGGGCCAGCGCCTCCTCCTCGGCCGAGCGGTCGTCGGCCGCCAGGGCGTCGAGCTCGGGGGTCGAGTAGAGGTCGCGGTCCACGGCCACGCGCGCCATGGAGGACACACCGACCATCTCGTAGATCCGGGCCAAATGCCGCCAAGCCACAGGACGCTTCATGCTGCCTCCACTGGCTGGGGATTCTACGCGCCCAGCCAGGGGGCTCAACCCACGGGGAGGGGCTGGCGCCCCACCAGGACCCAAGGACCGAAACCCCGAAGGGCCACCGCGACCCTGGAGCGAGAACCCCCTTGACCCGAAGGCTGGCATTCGATAAAAAACGTTCGTTCGTTTTTATTGAGGTCCCGTGCCCAAGCTCTCCGAACCCCAGATCGAAGCCCGCAAGCGCCTGGTCGAGGACGCCGCGCTGGCCCAGTTCAAGACCCGCGGCTTCCACGGAACCGGGCTGCGGGACATCGCCAAAGAGGCCGGGGTCTCGCTGGGGAACATTTACAACTACTACCCCGGCAAAGAGGCGCTCTTCGACTCGCTCCTCGCGCGCCTGCAGGCCGACTTCGCCGGCGGCGACTCACCGCTCGCCGCCTACTTCGCGACCTGCACGTTCCCCGACGACCTCGAGGCCCTCGGCCACGCGATCGGAGGCATGGTTCGCGAGCACGGCGACTACCTGACCCTGATCTACGTCGACCTCGCCGAGTTCTCGGGCAAGCACGTGCGCCCCCACTACGCCTCACTCCAGGAGCGCTTCCGCGAGGCGCTCGGCGCGCGCGCCGAGGCCCCCCTCCCCGGCGGGCACGACCCCGTGACCGCGTTCCTCACCGTCTACATGCAGTTCTTCAACTTCTTCATCGTCGAGCGCATGATCGGCGCCCAGGGACACCTGGGCCTCGACCAGGACGCGGCGGTCGCCGCGATCGCCGCGATCTTCCGCCGCGGGCTCGGCCCGGAGCGCCCATGAACCGCCTCGCCCTGGGGTGCCTCACCCCCCTGCTCCTCGCCGGCTGCACCGGCCTCCGGGCCCACGCCGGCGCGCACTACCTGGCCACCGGGCTCTACGCGATCGAGCGCTACGAGGCGACGATCACCGAGCGCGGGATCCTGCGCGCCGCCCCCGAGGCCGAGGTCGTCAAGCGCGTGCACTACGGCAAGCTCTGGCGCGTGCGGGCCGAGGTCCTCGCCCCCGAGGAGCACGCCGGGGAGCTGTTCGTGTTCGACGGCTCGACCCTCTCGGTGTGGTGGCCGCGCTTCTTCTTTGGGCTGCGCGTGCGCAACCTCGAGGTCCCGCCGCGCAACGAGGTCGGCGACGCGATCCTCGCGAACACCCACTGGTTGCTCGAGCGCTACGACGTCGACGAGCGAGAGACCGGCCGCGTCGCGGGCCGCGACGTCGAGGAGTGGGTGTGCACCCCCGACGAAGCGCTCCCCTTCCACTACCCCTACCAGGCCTCCATGGACGCGCACTACCACGTCCCGCTGCGGGTCGACGTGCAAGACCACTCCGGCCACCCGTGGTACGGCATGCGCTTCGACGCGATCGACTTCGAGCGCGAGCTGCCGCCCGACGCCTTCGCCTTCGAATTCCCCGAGGGCGCCGTGGTCCACGACTGGGACCTCGCCGCCGAGGGCACGACCCTCGAGGAGGCCGACCGCCAGACCGAGTTCCCGGTGCTCGTCCCCGCGAAGCTCCCGCCAGGACACTCGCTCAAGAAGGTGCTCGTCAGCGAGCAGGACGACGTGCACGGCGTGGCCCTGATCATGAACGAGCGCGGGCGCTGGCTCTCGCTGAGCGAGATCCCCAACATGGGCCCGATCCTCGTGCCCGAGCTCGGGATTCCGGTCGCGATCGGCGAGCGCGAGGGGATCCTGAACTTCGTGTTCGGCTTCACCGTGCTCAGCTGGTCGGTCGACACGACCGCCTTGACCCTGATCGGGAACCTGCCCTACCCCGAGCTGATCGAGGTCGCGGCCTCGGTCGCCCCCGCCCCGAAGGGAGACTGACGTGCGCCTGCGCCCAGCCCTGCTCTGCCTCGCCCTCGTCGCCTCGCTCGCCCGGGGAGACGACGCCCCCGCCGTCGGCGACCCGATCGGCGCCTTCACCTTCACCGACATTCGCTACCTGCCCTGCACGCTGAGCGACCTCGGCGAGCCGCGGGCGACCGCGCTGGTCTTCGCGACTCGGGGCTGCCCGATCGCCAAGCGCGCGCTGCCGAAGCTCAAGCGCCTCGCCGCGGAGTACGAGGCCCGCGGCGTGCGCTTCGTGCTCGTGGACGTGACCCCCGACCCCGACGTCAACGCCATGGCGGCCTTCGCCCTCGAGCACGACCTGGCCTTCCCCGTGGTCAAGGACAGCTACGGCGAGTGCGTGCGCGCGCTGGGGGTCACCCGCAGCCCTGAGGTCGCCGTGATCGACACCCAGCAGACCCTGCGCTACCGCGGCCGGATCGACGACCAGCTGCGCCTCGGCGGGACGCGCGCCGAGCCCAAGCGCCGCGACCTGGCCCTGGCCCTCGACGAGCTCCTGGGCGGGCAGGCCGTCAGCGTGCCCGAGACGCCGGTCGACGGCTGCAAGCTCACGCCACCCAGCAAGCCCCAGGAAGCCGAAGCCCCGACCTACAGCGAGCAGGTCGCCCCCCTGCTCCAGCGACACTGTCAGGACTGCCACCGCGAGGGCGGCTCCGCGCCGTTCAGCCTGCTGAGCTACGACGACGCGCGCGACACCGGCGAAATGCTGGCCGAGGTCGTGGAGCAAGGGCGCATGCCGCCCTGGTTCGCGGTCGAAGGCGCCGAGCGCTACGCCAACCATCGCGGGCTGAGCCGCGCCGAGCGCGACCTGCTCGTGGCCTGGGTGGCAGGCGGCATGCCGCGCGGCGACGCCGCCAAGGAGCCTCCCCCGCGCAGCTTCCCCAGCGGGGAGTGGGAGATCGGCGACCCCGACCTCGTGCTGCGCACCCCGGGGACGGTCCGGGTCATGGCCGAGGGCAGCATGCCCTACCAATACGTGATGCTCCCGCACCGCTTCGCCCACGACACCTGGGTCGAGCGGATCGAGATCCAGGGCGCGCACCCCGAGGTGCTGCACCACTGCAACCTGTTCTTCATGCGGCCGGGCAAGCCCTTCGACAGCTCCCAGGTGATCTCGGGCAAGGTGCCCGGCGGCCCGCCCCTGAACCTCGGCGGAGGGGTCGCCGTGCGGATCCCCAAGGACGCCATGCTCGGGCTGCAGATCCACTACCAACCAAGCGGCGAGGAGGTCCAGGACTCCGTGCGGGTCGGGTTCCGCTTTCCCCGGACCCGGATCCAGAAGCAGTTCCGTTCGCAGCTGATCGAACGCCGCGACTTCTCGATCCCCGCGGGTGAGGGCCACCACCGGGTCGAGGCGAGCGCGACCTTCGAGCACGACGTGATCGCGACCGGGCTGTTCGGACACATGCACCTGCGCGGGAAGGCGTTCACCTTCACGGCCCAGCTCCCCGGCGCGGAGCCCGAGCGCCTGCTCACCGTGCCCAACTACAGCTTCGACTGGCAAATGGCCTACGTCTTCAAGACCCCGCGGCGCTTCCCCAAAGGGACGCGGATCGAGAACGTGACCCTCTACGACAACTCCGCGCTCAACGCCTACAACCCCGACCCCAGCGAGGCCGTGGGCTGGGGGCTGCAATCCCAGCGCGAAATGCTCTACCACTTCGTGTTCTACGTGCGCGAGCACGAGGCCCTCGACCTCGCCGTCGACCCCGAGACGGGGGCGCCGCTCCCGCGCTGACCCTGCTACGCTTCAGGCGTGCAAGGCGACCCTCGACTTCACGGCTGGCACGTCGGCGGCGTGGTGGACGACTACCGCCTCGAGCGAAGGCTCGGAGGGGGCGGCATGGGCGAGGTGTGGGCGGCGACCCAGCGCTCGACCGGCGCGCTGCGCGCGATCAAGACCCTGCACGCCAGCGCCTCCCCCGAAGAGCACGCGCGCCTGGCGCGCGAAGGGCGCGCGCTGGCGGCCCTCCAGGGCCACCCCAACCTGATCCGGGTCCACTCCGCGGGCCAGGCCCACGGGCGGGGCTACCTGGTGCTCGACCACGCCGCGGGCGGTGACCTCCTGCAGCGGCTCAAGCAGGGCCCGCTGCCCGAAGCCGCAGCGCGCGAGCTGACCGCGACCCTCGCCGACGCGCTCGCGCACGTCCACGCGGCGAGGCTGTTCCACCGCGACCTCAAGCCGCAGAACGTGCTCTTCGGCGAAGACGGGCGCCCGCTGCTCTGCGACTTCGGCCTCGTGGGCGGGGTCGCGCGCGGCTCGCTGACCCAGAGCCACGACATTCTGGGCACCCCCGCCTACATGGCGCCGGAGCAAGCGCTCGGCCAGGCGGTCGACGCGCGGACCGACGTCTACGGCCTCGGCGCCGTGCTCTACCACGTGCTCTGCGGCCGCCCACCGTTCGAGTCGAGCTCCCCGGTCGAGAGCATGCGCCAGGTGATCGAGCAGGCGCCGCGTCCGCCCTCCCAAGTCGCTGCGGGGGTGGCTCCAGAGCTCGAGCGGGTGTGCCTGCGCGCCCTCGCCAAGGACCCCGACGAGCGCTACCCCGACGCGCTGGCCCTGCGCGCCGCGCTGCTCGCCTCCCCAGCCCCCGCGGGCTCCCTGGCGCCCCTCGTGGCCGCCGTCGCCCTGGCCGTCGTGAGCCTCGCCGCTGCAGGCGGAGTCGTCCTCTCGCGGGGGGGGCGACCCCCCGCGAGCGCCTCCCCCGCGGCCAGGTCACCCCTCCACCGAGACCCGAGCCCGCCGCCCCCCGACCCGAAGCAAACAGCAAAGGAGAACCTCGAGCGCCTCTACGCCCAGCTCCCTGGGGTCGGGGCCCTCGAGCAGGACCTCGACCCCAAGTCGTTGGCGGCCCTGTTCCCCGACGACCCCGCGCGCTTTCGGATCCAAGGCAGCCACCTCCTCGAGGCCGTGCGCGACCCGAGGCACCCCCCCGCCTCTCCCCAGGTGATCGCGGGGTGGTTCGCCGCCGGGATTCACGCCGGCGACGAGCGGGCCGCCGGGTTCCTCGCGAAGCTGCTCGCCGACGAGAAGGAGGCGCTGTGGCCCGACGAGGCCGAGCGCGAAGGCATGATCCACGAGCTCGCGCTCCAGAGCGCCGAGGCGGGGTGCCTCTCGGCGATCTCCTGGGTCTGCGAATGCATGCTCAGCAAGCGCCACGGCTTCGAACCCGACCCCGCCCTCGCCCAGCGCTGGTGCCTCGCGGGGCTGAAGGCCGAACACCCACCCACGGACATGACCAGCGTCGAGCGCCGCGTCCGCTACGACATTCTGCGGCTCTCCCTCGCGCGCCCCGAGGCTGGCCCGCCGATCGAGGCGCAGCTCGAGCACGTCGCGGCCCTCTGCGAACCCAGGCTCTGGGAGCTCCTCGTCCCCGCGCAGCAGCAGTGGCTGCTCGCTCAGCGCCGAACCCTCCTGGGTCGGCTCGGCGCCGAGCAGCTCGCCCGCTTCACCGCCGAGCATGAGCTCGACCGCGACCTCCTCCGTCGAGCGATCCCGCCGTCCATGGAGTGGCTCACCCAACGCTGGGAACCCGACCCCGCCAGTGACCGCGGCGGCGGCGCCTTCGTGGCCGGCACGTCGATCGGCAACTTCGTGCGCAACAGCCAGCCCGCGAGCGCAGAGGAGCTCCAGCTCCAGGCGTGCCTGCTGCTGCTCGCGTCGGGCGAGGCCGGCCACGACAGCGCCTGGTTCGAGCTCTCCATCAACCTCCAACATGCCTCCGAGCAGCCGTGGCGCTGGGCCAGGGAGGTGACCCCCGAGCTGCTCCGCGAGGTCCTCCAGCACGGCCACACGCGGGGAGACCGCGGGGCGAGCGTCGAGCTCGCCCACGAGGCGCTCACCTCGCGCGCGGTCCCCGCCGACCCCGTCTACGCCCGCGCCATGCTCGAGGGCGTGTCCGACGTCAAGGGCGGCCCCTACCGGGTCCTGTGGAAGTATGCCGCGACCCACGCGCTGCTCTCGATCGAGCACCCCGAGGTCGGCTCCCCTCTGGACGGACCCGCGATCCAGACGCTCCTGGACTTCGCGATCCAGGAGGGCACCCACGACCCCGACCAGCAGCGCGCGCTGACTCGACTGCGCGAGCGCCTGGTCGCCGCGACCCAGCGCGACTGAGCTACGATCGAGGCGTGCCCAGCCAGGACCCCGAACGCGATCGCCGCCTCGTCCACTCCCAGGTCGAGTCCGGCCAGCTCACCCCCGAGCAGGGCCGGGCTTTGCTCGCCGAGACGGTGCGTGGGCCGAACCCGCCCGCGACGCCCGGCGCCCTGCCCAACCTGCGCCCGATCTCTGCGGCCGACGCCCACGCGCTGACCGCCCCCGGCGCGCGCTGGAGCGAAGGCGAAGTGATCGGCGCCTACCGCCTGGACGCGCTCCTGGGACGCGGGGGCGCAGGCGAGGTGTGGCGGGCGACGCACGTGCCCACGGGCGCCTCGCGAGCGCTCAAGACCCTGCTCCCCTTCGCCGAGGCGAACGATCGCGCGCGCTTCCTGCGCGAGGCCCAGGCCCTGGCGACCCTCGACGGTCACCCCCACGTCGTGCGCGTACACGAGGTCGGCGAGGCAGCCCAGCGCGCCTTCCTCGTCATGGACCTCGCCCGCCCCGAAGACCTGAACCAGCGGCTGAAGGCGGGACCGCTGCCCGGCGACGAGGCTCGAGCCTTGCTCGCGGCGCTCGCCCGCGGGCTGGCGCACGTGCACGCCCACGGGCTCATGCACCGCGACCTCAAGCCGCACAACGTGCTCTTCGCCGACGACGGGCGGCCCCTGCTCAGCGACTTCGGCCTCGTGCGCGGGCCGAGCCGGAGCTCGCTCTCCGTCACCGGCGAGATCCTCGGCACCCCAGCCTACATGGCCCCCGAGCAGGCCCTCGGCGAGCCCGTCGACGAGCGCACGGACGTCTACGGCCTCGGCGCCGTGCTCTACCACGTCCTCACCGGCCGCCCGCCGTTCAGCGGCAAGACGCCGATCTCCGTGCTCCAGCAGGTCGTCCAGCAGACCCCAAGCGCGCCCTCGAAGCTCGTCGACGGGGTCCCCCGCGACCTCGAGCGGGTGTGCCTGCGCGCGCTGGCCAAGGACCCCAACGACCGCTACCCGAGCGCCCGCGCCCTGCTCGAGGCGCTGCATGCGGCCCCGCGCGCCCGGCGCTGGCCCCTCGCGCTGCTCGGCGCCAGCCTGCTCGGCGTGGGGCTCGCCGCGGGCGCCCTCGCGCACGCCGTGACCCGGCCCTCCACCGCGGCGACCCCTCCCCCGTCTTCGAGCGCGACGCCGCCCCCCGGGCTCGCGTCGGCGAGCGTGCCTCCGCCCGACCTTGCGCCCCCGCAGTCGCAGACCGAGCGACGCGCGCGACTCCTCCAGGACTTCCTCGACGGGCTCGACCTCGAACAAGCCAGGCGGGTCGTCTCCGACGACCCGCGCTACATGGAGGCGACCTACTCCCTCGGCCCCAATCCGACGGCTGCGGGCTACCTGGAAACCGCGTCCCTGCTGCGCAGGAAGGACGCCCCCCCGCAGGTGACCGCCGGCTTCTTCAGCGCAGGCGCGGCCCTGGACGCGGACGGCTGGCACGCGTTCGCGGACTTCGTCAGGGACAGCTCGAACGAGCGCCTCGGCCTGGCCGGAGACGCGTCCCGCGCCGAGCTGGCGCTGGCCATGCTCGAGCGCGGAGCCGAACGGAGCTCGCTCGCGTGCGTGAGACACCTCGGCCAGATCCTGGCCAGCGAAGACGGGAAGCACACCGTCGACCCCGATCGGGTGTTCGAGCTCTACCTCGCGGGCATGTACGAGCCAGGGGAAGACTCGTACGACGTGCACCTCTTGGAGACGGTCCGCTTCGCGCTCGACCCTCCGCGGCCCTTCCGCGAGCGCCCCGACCCCGAGCTCTTGCTCGAGCTGGTCAACATCGCGACCTACTGCACGACCCCCAGCCCCGACGTGAACCTGCAGCGCCTGCTGGGCGACGCGCGCTACAGGCTGACGCGAGAGGTCGGCGAGGTCGCGCTGCGGGCGCTCGAGGCCAACACCCCGACCCTGGATTGGGCGCGCCTGGAGGTCGAGTTCCCCTACCTCTGCAGCTTGGGAGGCCCAGGGGAATGGTTCAAGGACGCGGCGACCTTGGACCTCGCTGGCCAGCACCTCTCAGGCAAGGGACCCGAGCAGCGCCCCCGCGCCGCGCGCTGCTTCCTCCTCGCGACCCAGGGCGGAAACACGAACGCCTGGAGCAACCTCGCAAACCTGGTGCGGCATTGGCTGGAGCTCGGCCCGGACACCCGGCGATTCGCCCTGCTCGAACATTGTGAGTGGCTCGCCGCGGAGCTCCATGACCCTCGCGCGATCGCCCACCTCGGCTACGCACAACGTATTCTCGCCCGCCGCCTCCCCTGCGAGATCGAGCGCCTCCCGGCGATCGCGGCCTACCTCGAGTCGGTGGACTTCCCCGCGACCTTCGACACGAATCAGAAGCTGAAGCTCGCCGTGACCGTCGGCGCGGTGGTTCAGCGGCTCCCTGCGAGCGAGCGCCGGTTCAGCGTCGAGCAGGCGCTGGAGTGCCTGCGAAGCGCCCTGAGCGCGCCGTTCACGGAGAAGGCGCAGGACCTCCGCGCCGACGCCCAGGCGCTGCTCACCGAGCTCGAGGCGCGCGCGGCCGCGGGAGACTGAGCGCGCCTGCGCCTGAGTTCGCGGCGGAGCCGCCCCGCGGGCGGTGGTAACCTGCAGACATGGGCGAGCGCGTGGTCACCTGCATGTCGGGAGGGGTCGACTCGAGCGTCGCCGCGGCCAGGCTCCTGGACGCGGGGCACGAGGTGATCGGGGTCTTCATGCGCTCGGGCGCCTCGCAGCACCCCAGCGGCGAGCAGCAGGGCTGCTGCAGCGTCGAAGACTCGGTCGACGCGCGCCGGGTGGCCGACCGCCTGGGGATCCCGTTCTACGCGCTCAACATGGAGGAGGAGTTCGGGCGGATCATGGACCGCTTCGCGGCGGACTACGCCCGCGGGCGCACCCCGAACCCCTGCGTGCTCTGCAACCGCTGGCTGAAGTTCGGCCACGTGCTGCGCTTCGCGCGCGACGTGGGCGCGACCCGGATCGCGAGCGGGCACTACGCGCGGGTCGAGCGTGTGGGCGAGCGCTGGACCCTCAGCCGACCGGTCGACCGGCGCAAGGACCAGTCC
The DNA here is from genome assembly GCA_020425635.1 of Planctomycetota bacterium. Taxonomy (GTDB): domain Bacteria; phylum Planctomycetota; class J058; order J058; family J058; genus JAGQRJ01. Next base: position 23,411 of record JAGQRJ010000577.1, read on the forward strand.
TACGTGCTCGCCGTGCTCGAGCAAGACCCGCTCGCGGCCCTCGAGCTGCCGCTGGGCGGCCTGACCAAGGACGAGGTCCGCGACGAAGCCGCCCGCCGCGGGTTCTTTCGCGTGGCGGGGAAGCAGGACTCCCAGGAGATCTGCTTCGTGCAGAGCGACTACCGCGCGTTCCTCCGCGAGCGGCTGCCCGCCGACGTCGACGCGCTGCAGCCGGGCGCGATCGTCGACACCGAGGGCCGCGAGCTCGGCCGGCACGCCGGGACCGCCGGGTTCACCGTCGGGCAGCGCAAGGGGATCGGGGTCGCCGCGACCCACCCGCTCTACGTGCAGCGCACCGACCCCGCCCGGCGGCTGGTCGTGGTCGGCCCGCGCAGCGGCCTCGGCTGCGCGGGGCTCGAGGCCGAGGAGGTCACCTGGCTCGGGACCCACCTGGCGACCGGCGAGTCCTGCGCGGGGCGGGCCCAGGTTCGCGCCCACGGCGCGACCTACCCCGGGACCCTCACCGCCCTCGACGGAGGTCGGGTGGCGTTCGCGTTCGAGGCCCCGGTGGAGGCCGTGGTCAGCGGGCAAGCCCTAGTGGTCTACGACCCCGACGACCGCTACGTGCTGGCCAGCGCCTGGATCGACCAGGTCCGCTCGAGCGCCTAAGCGGGGTAGCCGCCTGCTTCGCAGGCGGCTACCCCGCAAACTCAC
>JAGQRJ010000082.1 GCA_020425635.1 Planctomycetota bacterium
CCTGCTGCAGCGCCGCGGCCGCGCGCTGCCCGGCGCCGCGCGCCCAGGCCACCCAGCCGCGCTCGACGGCGAGCTCGGCGCGGTACGGGTCACGCGGGGCCAGCAGCCCCTCCGCGCGGGCGAGGTGCGCGTCCGCGGCGTCGAGCTCTCCCGCCTCGCGCTCGATCCGCGCCAGTCGCAGCTCGATCCGCGCCGCGCCGGCTTCGAGGCCGATCTGCTGCGCGAGGTCGAGGGCTCGGACGCAGGCGCCGCGCGCGGCGAGCAAGGCTCCTTGCTCGAGGTGCACCAGCCCCAGGTTGGCGAGCAAGAGCGAGGTCGTGTTGCCGTTGCCGAGCTCCTCGGCCAACGCGAGCCCGGCGCCGAGCTCTTCGGCCGCGGCCTCGAGCGCTCCCAGGGCGAGGTGCACCAGCCCGAGGTTCCCGTGATTGACCGCGCGTCCCAGGGGGTGGCGACAGCGCTCGGCCAGCTCCTGGGCCCGGCGGTAGTAGTCGGCGGCTTCGCGCACGCGCCCCTGCACGAGGCGGGCGTTGCCGACGCTCGAGAGGTAGCCACCGAGCGCGGCGGTCAAGCCGCGCGCTTCGGCGATCGAGAGCGCCTCTTCGAGCGCGATCAGGCCCTTTTGCACCTGGCCCAGGGAGATCTGCGCGTTGGCCAGCAGCGCGAGGGTCGCGGCGCGCTCCTCCGCGCGCTGGGCCGGGGGCAGGGCGACGTGCGTCAAGAGCGCGAGGGCAGCCTCCGCGTCCGAGCTGGCCTTGAGCCGGTCTCCGATCATGAACCGCCCGGCGCTGCGGCGCTGCAGCAGGCGCGCGACGAGCAGGTCGTCGGTGTGCGCCCGCGCGACCTGAATCCCCAGGGTCGCCTCGAGCACCGAGCGCGCGGGGTGGGTGGCGAGCTGCCCCCAGATTCCGGGGAGCAAGCTGCGCACATGCTCCAGCGCCCGGGAGTCCGCGAGCAGCTGCTCGAGGGCCGGACCCGGGTTCGTCAAGTCGTCGAGCGCCATGTGCGGCGCCGCGTCGAGACAGGCTTCCCAGAGGCGTTCGATGTCCATGCCCGAGCATAGTCAGCGAATTCCCGTTGAGCACGCGCCCCGCTGATTTCGGGTGCCGCGGGCAGCGAGTTTCTGAGTAGCCTGGCGGGCATGGGCTCAGTCTTCACCCTCGTGACCTGCGCGGAGCACCCCGACGGACACCCGGAGGACGCGCCGCTGCGCGCGGCGCTCGCTGCGCGCGGCGCGGAGGTGCGCGTCCGCCGTTGGGACGACCCCGAGGTCCGCTGGGGCGAGACCACGGCGGTGCTCCGCACCCCGTGGGACTACGTCCCACGCCTGGCGGAGTTTCGCGGGTGGCTCGACGCCCTCGAGGCCCGCGGCGGGCGCGTGGTCAATCCGCTCGGGACCCTGCGCTGGAACCTGCACAAGGGCTACCTGCTCGAGCTCGCGGCGCGCGGGGTGGCGGTGGTCCCCTCTCGCCTCGTGCCGCGAGGCGCGGCGCCCGACCTCTCCGCGCTGCGCGCCGAGACGGGCTGGGGCGAGCTCGTGATCAAGCCCGCGGTCTCCGCGGGCGCGCGGGGGACCTACCGGGCCCCCGCGGAGGACCCCACGATCGCCGCGCGCTTCGCCGCCTCGGTCGAGGCCGGCGACACCCTGGTCCAGCCCTTCCTGCCCGAGGTCGCGGGGGGCGAGCTCTCGCTGATCTACCTGGGCGGAGCCTACTCCCACGCCGTGCTCAAGGTCCCCGCCCGCGGCGACTACCGCGTGCAGTCGGACCACGGCGGCGCGGTGTTGCCCTTGCGGACGGTCGCTGCGCCCGTGCGCGAGGCCGCCGAGGCCGCCCTGGCCGCCGCCGCGCGCCCCTGGACCTACGCCCGCGTCGACGGCGTCGTCGTCGACGGCGCCTTCTTGCTCATGGAGCTCGAGCTGCTCGAGCCCGAGCTGTTCCTGACCCGCGCCCCTCGAGCCGCGGAGCGCTTCGCCGAGGCCCTGCTCGAGGCGTAGCCTACGACTTCACCACTTCGTAGTGAGGTTTGCAGGCTGGCCCAGCGCTCCCGCGCCGCCCTGCCTGCGACGCAGGAGCCAGGACGCCACCAGGCCAGACACCACACCGCCCCCCGCCGGGACCCAGGGGAAGCCAGGCCCGCTGGGTGGCGACGCCGCGACTCCCGGGACCACGGCCGAGGTCGGCGGTTCGAGCGCGGGCGGCCTGCGGGGAGCTTGCTCGCCGAAGACGAGGCACAGCCCCATGAGCAAGGCGACCGTGCCGAGGAACACGGGGACTCCGGTCCGCAGCGCGTTTCGCCCCTCCTGACCGAAGCGCAGCTGACGCGCGCAGGCGAGCACGAGCCGGGGGAGTCCGCGGCGCTCGGGAAACAGCCGCGCGTGCTGCTGCGCCCACGCCAGGCGCTCGAGCTCCAGCGACGCCAGCACGAAGGGGGGTGGGATCTCGGGCAGGGGCCGGGGGGGCAAGGCGGGCAGCGCCGGCAAGGCCGGCAGCGCGGGCAAGGCGAGCGGGGGAGCCAACGCGGGCCGCGCAGCCAGGGCGACCGGCGCAGCCGCGGGCCAGGCGGGGAGCGCGGGGGTCGACGGCAAGGGCGGCAGGGAGGCGCGTGAACAGGTCGCGGGTTCACCCTGGACCGAGCCGCCGCTTGGGCCACCTGGCTCCCGTGCCGCGAGCTCGCTGACCCGGATCTGCAGCGCGCCGCGAACCGCCTTGGGATCGTTGCGGCGCAGCACCGGCGGGCGGCCGCTGCGAAACCATGGCGCCCCCTCTGCGGGCTCCGCTGCGCTGAACAGCGGGTCCAGGCGCGCCCGCAGCAGCGCCTCGGCGTCGAGTTCGAGCGGGCCGGTCGAGGGTGCCTCCCCGCTGGGGACCTCTACGCGGACCCCGCAGCGCTTGCAGCGCAGGTGCTTCCCCGCATACCGTCGAGGGACCTTGTAGGCCTGCGCGCACTCCCCGCAGGCGAAGCGCAGCGGCTGAGCGACCCGCGGGCGCGGCGCGATCCGCTCGAGCGCGCAGCCGAGCAGCAGGCGCAGCTCGCTGAGGTTCCCGCTCCAACACTGCTCGGTGAGGTAATGCCGCGCGGTGGGCGTGATCGTGACGGGCCGAGGAAAGGCGAGCTCCCGCAGCACCGACTCCACCAGGCGCAGCAGGTCGTCACGCCGCGCGCTGAGGTCGGGGACGTTCACCTGCATGGGCAGCGCGTCCAGCAGCCGCCCGACGATCCTGCCGCGTGTGCGCGCGGTCGCGATCACCCTGCACGAGGGCTTGCCTTCGAGCGCGGTCGCGAGGGCATGCTGGAGCTGCGGGGGCAGCGTGTCGACCGCGATCAAGAGCAGCGTTCCGCTGCCGGCCGCGCTCAGTGTGCTCCCGCGCACCAGCTGCTCGAAGGTCGTGGACGCCGCCGGGTCCGCGCAGTCGACGGTGAACAGCCGGGCCCGCGGAGACCAGGTGTGCACGTGCGCGGCGAGGGTCCGCTTGCCGCACCCCGCTGCACCCCGCAGGAGCAGCGGCTGCGCGCTGCCTGCGAGCATGCGCGCGAGGCGGACGGTGTCCCGCATGGCGGGCGAGTGGACGACGAGGGGGGGAATCAACACAGGCGGCTCCGGCGGGCTGACGGTGGTTGGACAGCCCCCCGGGTCTTCCCTCACGGACCGCTTTCCTGCGGACCCTGCACACGACGAAGCGGCGAGCACCCACAGGTCCTCGCCGCTTCGCGTCTTCTGTCGTAGAGCAGTGCGCGGCCGACCCCCCGGCCGCGCCCGCGGCGGCCGGGCTAGCGGTCGGCCTTCTTGAACACCCGCCGCCACATGCGGGAGAAGAAGTTGCGCTTCTTGGCGGGGCGAGGAGCCGCCTGGATCGGCTCGACCCCGCCTTGCACCAAGGGCGCGTCGACCTGAGGCAGCGCCTGCGGCGAGGCGTGGGCCGGGAGCGCCTGCGGGGCGGCGTGCTGCGAGCCCACGGCGATCGGCTCGGCCGCGATCAACGCCTGACCCTGGTGCGGCGGCCGCTGGATCGAGACCTGCACGGGCGCAGGTTCCGGCCCACGGGCGCGGAGGGCGAGCTCCTGGGCGCGGGCCTGGAAGCGGGCGGAGTCTTCGGTCGCCTTACCAGCGCGCTTCTCGGCGCGCTTGGCCCGCCAGGCATAGGCCTTGGCCTGCAGGCCGAGCGCCATGCTGCGAACCTTGGCGATCAGGGCCTTGAAGCGCGCCTTGAGCTTGCCTAAGAAGGTCCGCGTCCGGCCCTGGTTGGCGTCGAGCAGCGGCGCCAGCCGTCCGTCGTCGGTGGCCTGGGCGGTGAACTCATGGGTCTTGCAGATCCCCTCCGCGGTCACGACGTTGGTGCGGCGGTTCAGGCGCAGGTCGAGGTCGACGGGCTCGAGGGGCTCGCCTTGCATGAGCCCAGCCAGCCCGTCGTCGTGGTCGAGCTTGACCCGCACGCGGTCGCCCCGGACCTTGCCGACGCCGGTCTGCACGGCCACGGTCCCGTCGGGGAGGGTCACCTCACGCTGCACGCGGAGCTGCCCCGGCTCGGCGCCAGCGCTGAGCAAGAGCTGGCTCTGGGTCGCGCCGTCGCGGGAGTCTCGCCCCGACAGGGTCAGACCCACCGGGTCGACCGCGTCGACGAGGGCCGGGTCGATCCCCACGTCCGTGACCACCGGGGCCCCGTCCTGAGCGGGCCCAAGCGGCCCTGACTGGGCGGGCGCCGGGGGCAGCACGAGGGTGTCCGGGAGGGTGGGGAGGCCGGGGTCGGCGCTCGCCTGCGAGGCCTGGGCGGGGAGCTGCAGGCGTTCGAGCGGTCGGGCCTGCTCCTGAGCGGAGCAGAGGGTTGCGGTCAGCGCGAGGCAGACCGCTGCGGTGCGGTGGATCATGGTGTGTGGGGTCCTCTCCAACTGTGTTCGGCTGGGGCTTTCTCTCGAGGGACGAAAGAGCAAGCGCCGCTCCAACCACGCAACCCCCTGAACCGGCAAGCATTACCCATCTCGCGCGGAGACCCCTAAATTCCCAGAACTTAGGGATCGTTTCACGGGAGCCACACCCTGGTTGCGCCGCGCTGAACCCCACCCCCGTCGGCGCCCCGCCCAGGCCGCGAGTTCGGTGCTTCCCCCCCGTGCGTGGGTTGGCTACGCTAGGCCCCGCTCCGAGGAGCCGAGCGTCCCTCCACCGCGGCCCTGTGCCGGGGTCGCTCCCCCAGCCACCCGCCGAGCTTCGCCTCGGCCAGCGCGCGCTCCTTGCGCGCCACGCGCGGCGCGACCGCCGCAGGAGGACCCCATGACGACCCTCGCCGCGACCCCGATCCCCGAGCGGATCGCCGCCCTGCGCTCGACCTTCCTCAGCGGACGGACCAAGGACCTCGCCTGGCGCCGCCGCCAGCTCGAGCGGCTGATCGCGCTCATGCGCGAGAACGAGGAGCGGATCTTCGAGGCGCTGACCCTCGACATGGGCAAGCCGCGGGAGGAGGCCTACGGCGCCGAGATCGGCACCGTGGTCGGCGAGACCGAATACACGCTCAAGCGCCTGCACAAGTGGGCCAAGCCCGAGAAGGTGCGCACCAACCTGATCAACCTCCCCGGCTCGAGCATGATCCAGCGCGAGCCGCTGGGGGTCGTGCTCGTGATCGCGCCCTGGAACTATCCGATCCAGCTCGCGCTGCTCCCGGTCATGGGCGCGCTGGCCGCGGGCAACTGCGTCGTGCTCAAGCCCTCGGAGATCACGACCCACAGCGCGGCGCTCATGGCCGAGCTGCTCCCGAACTACCTCGACCCGCAGGCGGTGACCGTGGTCGAGGGCGGAGTGGCCGAGACCACCGAGCTCCTCGAGCAGCGCTTCGACCACGTGTTCTTCACGGGCAGCACCCGGGTCGGCCAGATCGTCATGCAGGCCGCCGCCAAGCACCTGACCCCCGTGACCCTCGAGCTCGGCGGCAAGAGCCCGACCCTGGTCGACGAGGACGTCGACCTCGAGGTCGCCGCGCGCCGAATCGCCTGGGGCAAGTTCTTCAACTGCGGTCAGACCTGCCTCGCCCCGGACTACGTGCTCGTGCACGGCCGCCGCGAGCAAGAGCTCGTGGACGCGCTCAAGGCCGCGGTCGAGTCGTTCTATGGCGAGGACCCCCAGACCTCGAAGGACTTCGCGCGGATCGTGAGCGCGCAGCACCACCAACGCCTGGTGAGCCTGATCGAGGGCCAGACCGTGGTCTGCGGCGGCGTGCACGACGCCGCCACGCGCTACCTCGCGCCCACGATCCTGCGCGACGTCGACCCGGGCTCGCCGATCATGCAGGAGGAGATCTTCGGCCCGATCCTCCCGGTGCTCCGCGTCGAGAGCATGGACGAGGCGATCGAGTTCGTCCGCGCCCGGCCCCGCCCGCTGGGGCTCTACGTGTTCAGCCGCAACAAGGCCGTGATCGAGCGCGCCCTGAACGGGATCAGCGCGGGCGGCGTGAGCGTCAACGACACCATGGCGCACTTCACCGTGCCCGAGCTGCCCTTCGGCGGCGTCGGCCAGAGCGGCATGGGCGCCTACCACGGCAAGCACAGCTTCGAGACCTTCTCGCACCGCAAGGCCGTGATCAAGAAGGCGACCTTCGTCGACCCCGCGCTGCGCTACCCGCCCTACTCGGGGCTCAAGTGGCTGCGCCGCCTGATCGGCTGACGCCGGCCCATGTTCCTCGAGACCCTCCAGTTCTTCACCGGAATCTTCGTGGTCGTCTACGACGGCCAGCACGCGCTGAAGTTCACCCTCGGCAGAGCCCAGGAGGTGGTCGGCCCGGGGATCCACTTCAAGTGGCCGATCGTCCAGCGCTTCCGCGTCGAGGAGACCAAGGACACGACCCTCGACCTCGAGCCCCAGGTGATCCAGCTCCAGGACGACCTCGTCTATGAGGTCTCGGCGAAGCTGGTCTACCAGATCGTCGACCTGCGCAAGGCGCTGATCGAGGTCGACGACCTGGTCGCGGGCCTGCGCAACCGGCTCACGATCGCCGTGCAGCGCGTCGTGCGCGCGCGCGACCGGCGCTCGATCCTCGAGCTCGAGGCCATGGTCGCGGCCGTCGAGGTCGAGCTGAAGCCCGTCTGCGAGCAGTGGGGGATCCGCGTGCACGAGTTCGGCTTCTCGGACATTTCGCCCACCCCGGCGACCCTCGAGGTCACCCAGCTGCGCCTGCTCGCCGAAGAGAAGCTGCGGCTCTACACCGCCTTCCGCGGCGAGGGGCTCGGTGAGGAGGCCTCGGTGGCCCTGGTCTCCGGCGCGGTGATCGCCCTCCGCGATCCGCGCGGGGTGTCTGCGCCCGCCGCGCCTCCCGAGGCCGAGCCCGCGCCCGGGCCCCCGGACGAGCTCGCCCTGGACCCCGACGCGGCGTGAACCTCCTGCTCCAGGCCCTGGGCTGGGTGCGCTGGCTGCTCGACGCCACCTGGGAGCTGCTGCTCGCCGAGCTGCGCGAGCACCCCGAGCGGGCGCTGATCGCGCTGTGGCTCTTCGCCCGCGCCCTCGGCAAGACGATCCAGACCGGCCAGCTCGGGGTTCGCTTCCGCTTCGGGCGGGTGCACGGCGCGCTCGAGCCTGGCTTCCATTGGCTGGCCCCTGGGCTCGAGCGGATCCGGGTGGTCCCCGCGCGCTCCCAGACCCTGGACCTCAAGCAGCAGCGCCTCTCGACCCCCAAGGGCCTCGTGCTCGAGCTCGACGCGAACCTGGTGTTCCGGATCGAGGACCCGGTGCTCGCGCTGACCGAGGTCGACGACTACCGCGCGGGCTGCCTGACCGCGCTCGCGCTCGCGGTCCAGGAGGTCGTGTGGCGCTACGGCGACCACGGCGCGCGCGAGCTCAAGCTCATGGGGAGTGAGCTCGCCGACGCCTTGCAGCCGCGCCTGGCCCGCTGGGGGATCGTCGTCGAGGAGACGGGCTTCACGACCCTCTCCCCCAGCCCGCGCACCCTGCGCCTGACGCAGCTCGGCGCTCGCCTCGCGGAGCGCCGGGAGCTCCTGGCCCACTTCGACCAGGCGGGGCTCACCCAAGACCGCGCCCTGGGGCTGCTCGGCTCCCCGGTCCAGCTGCGCGAGCGCGCCTCCACGCGCTACCGCCGCGCGGCCCGCCTCCACCCCCGCGGGCGCAACGGGAGCCCGCGGACGCAGCAAGCCCCCACGGCCAAGGCGCAGGCCAGCGCCCAGGAGACGTAGCCCGCGACGAGGCGGGCTACCCCGCAAGCTCACCACTTCGTGGTGAGCTTTGCGGGCTAGGTGTAGTCGGCGATGTTTCGCTCGAGCCGCAGGAACACGAGCCGCCCGACCGCGTAGGTGCCGACCGCCCAGAGCACCGCGAGCCCGAGCATGTGCCAGCTGATCGGGTACTGGCGAATGAAGGTCGCGTGGGCGAGCTCCATGAACGGGCTCAACGGGTTCAGGTCGAGGAGGTAGCGGTAGCCCTCGGGGATCTGCGTCGGGAGGTAGATCAAGGGGACCGCGAAGAACTCGATCAAGAGCAGGCTGTTGAGGATCTGCAGCACGTCGCGGAAGAACACCGCGAGGGCGGAGCAGAGCAGCGCGAGGCCGAGGGTGAACATGGCCAGCAGGATCAGGAGCCCCGGGAAGATCAGCAGACGGATCCCCGGGAAGCGCCCGACGAAGGCGAGCCCGATCGAGAGGATCACCCCCGACACCAGGAGCCCGACCATGCCGTTGAGGACCTTGACCAGGGGCAGGATCGAGAGCGGGATCGGCGAGTGGTGCACGACGTCGGGGTTGTCGACGAGGCTCGTCGAACCGTTCTGCAGCCCGTAGGTGAACGCGGTCCAGGTCACGAAGCCCGCGACCACGTAGATCGGGAAGCCCAAGCGCCCCTCGCCGAGGACCGAGTCTGCGCTGGCCGACATGCCCATGGCGCCGAGCACCGGGACGTAGACCACGATGAACAGCAGCGGGGTCAAGAGCGCCCACACCAAGCCCAGGAGCGCCTTGCCGTGCTGGGTGCGGAAGGAGTAATAGACGAGGGTCGCCACGGCGTAGTTCGAGCCCACGAACTCGCGCGCGCGCTTCTCGCCGAGGAGCGGACGCAGCAGGCGCACCACGAGGCTCGCCATGGGCAGCTGGCGGGTCTCGCTCACGCGCTCGGCTCCGCGGGGGCGGGGGCTTCGCCGCCGACGAAGCTGTCCGCGAACCGATCCATCAGCCCCTTGAGGTCGAAGGGGTGGGAGGCCAGGTAGTGACCTTGCTGCTCGACGCTCAGCTCGGGAGTCCCGAACTTGCCCAGCTCGTGCCACGCGCCGTCGACCTGCACCGAGAGCACCAGCGGCGTAGCGAGCTCGTTGATCCCGAACATGCGGATTCCGCTGGGCGGTGGCAGAGGATACTGGGGGACGGGGAGTCCCAGGTAGGCCACCCCCCCGGGGCCGCGGTGAGGGCTCAGCCTACGGTAGGGCGGCTGCTCTTCGATGGTGCGCACGGGGCCCCACACCTCACGCGCGGTGCGCTGGGTGACGCCGAGGACCCCTGCCGCGCGGAAGGTCTCGAACAAGGCGGCGTCGTGGCCGAGGAACTGCAGCCCGTAGTGCACGAAGGGGTGACCCTCGCCGCGCCAGGTGCTGGAGTCCTCCCGCAGGGAGCCTACGGGCGCCAACCACGACACACATTGGAGCTCGTAGTCGAGTTGCTGCGCGGGGTCCTCGGGGGTCACGCGAAACAAGAGGTACCTCGGCCGATTGCTGAGCTCGACCTCGGCGCCCCCGAAGGACTCGAGGTAGCCCGAGACGATCTGCTCCGGCGGCCCCTCGCTGTGCACCTTGCCGTGCTCGAACCACAGCAGGTGCTGGCACGAGTTGCGCATGAACTCCATGTCGTGACTGACCACGAGCACGGTGCAGCCCGAGTTGTTGCAGAGGTCGTGAATGAAGCGCGTGCACTTCTGGGAGAAGCCGGAGTCGCCCGCTGCCAGCGCTTCGTCGAGGACCAGGACCTCGGGCTCCAGGGCGGTGAGCACCGAGAACGCGAGCCGTGACTTCATGCCCGAGGAGTAGGTGTCGAGGGGTTGATCCGCGTAGTCGCCGAGCTCCGCGAACTCGAGGATCCGATCGAGCTGGTCCTCGATTCGCCAGGGATCGAGCCCCAGGAACAGCGCGTTGACCCGCGCGTTCTGGCGCCCCGTGAGGGTCGGCTGCAGCCCGGTCCCCAGCTCGAGGATCCCGTTGACGCGACCCTCGACCTCGATCGTGCCGCTCGTCTGGCGCAAGCGCCCGGCGAGGATCTTGAGCAGCGTGCTCTTGCCGGCGCCGTTGGCCCCGAGGATCCCGTAGGTCCTGCCCTTGGGCACGTCGAAGGACACGTCGCGCAACGCCCAGTAGTCTTGACGGTAGGTGTGCCGGGTGGGAGACAGCAACTCGCGCAGACGGTCCCCTGGGTTTCGGTAGAGGCGATACGCCTTACTCACTCCACGGACTGAGATTGCGGGGCCGGTCATAGGGGAGAGAGTTTAGCTTTCTAGGCAAGCGGAGGAGCAGGAATATCCTGGCCCGTGCTGCCCAGGCGGGATTCGACGGTTCAGCGCGGCGGCACGCCCGGGCCAGGCGGCTGAGGCTCCTCCTCGAACTGCCCCGCGAGGAAGCGCGACACCCGGGCCAGCCGCTCCTGAGCGAGCTTCACGAACTGCGGGTCGGTCGCCTTGCCCGAGAGGTAGCCCTTGTAGAGGTCGCGCGCCTGCTCCCAATAGGGGCGGCACTGCTCGACCAAATCCTCGTGCGGGACCCCCTTCTTCGCCCCCGCCTCGTAGAGCTCCTGCGACTGGGTCATGCGAATGTCGGCCGCGGTGACCTGACTCACCGGGATCCCGTTGACGACCTTGTAGGAGCGCTCCAGCCAGTGGAAGGCCTGCTCGAGGTCGTTGAGCTCGCTCGCGTAGAGCCCGCCCAGGTTGGCCATCAGGATCGGGTCCTCCTTGCCCAGGGCCTCCTTGACCTCGATCGAGCGCTTGAGGCTCTGCTCCGCCTCGCGCAGGTGCGCGCCGATCGCCGCCTCGAGCTCTTCGGCGACCGCGCTCATGTCGGCCGCGATCTTGAGCGAGCGCTCGACCTGGGCCGCGGTCTCGGGGGTCTTGGGCCCCTTGACCAGGCGCTCCGCCTGGGCGCGCATGGACTTGCCGAGCTCCACGATCGCGTCGTATTCGGCCTGGCGCAGCTTGGCCAGAGAGATCTGCGAGAGCGAGAGGTTGTTGTGGGCCTTGGTGTAGTCGGGGTCGAGCTCGATCGCCTTGCGGAAGGCGACGGACGCCTGCTCGGGCCCGCCCTCGACGTCGGTGATCGAGCTGACCTTGCTGCTCGGCACCCGCCCCGGGGGCTCGTTCATGAACTCGGTGCGCATGGCCTTGAGCAACACCGACTCGTCGGGGAGCCGGAGCGCCCGGCCCTCGAACACCTGCCCGTCGGTGAGCGCGATCCGCTGGGGCTCGGTGTTCAACAGCGCCAACCCGAGGTTGGTCCAGCCTCGCGGCCGGTCGGGGGACTTCTCGGTCACGTCCCGCCACAGGCTGACCTCGGTCTCCCACACCGCGTTGCGCGAGACCGTCAGCCCCGTGAGCCCGGCCCCGAGCACGAGCGCGAGCCCCCACAGCACCCAGGCCTCCTTTTCGGGGCCGAGGGTGTGGCGCGCGAGCCTGGCCGCGAGCGCGGCGAACACGAGGGCCACGCCGAGCAAGGGCAGGTAGAAGCGGTGCTCGTAGATCACGTCGGGGAGCACGATCAAGGAGGAGGTCGGGGCGAGCACCACCAGGATCAACCCCAGGGCGAAGGCGGGGACCCGCGCCTGCCCGCCGCGCCACACCGCGAGCGCGACGCACGCCGCGAGGATCGCCCCGCTGAACAGGGCGAGCCAGGTGGCGCCGTCGGTCGGGCTCAGCGCCACGATCGGGTAGTCGTAGTCGAGGTTTTGCCCGTAGGGCAGCACCGCGACGCGGACGTAGGTCCAGAGCACGTTGGCCTGGGTCAGCAGATACTGCAGCGGCCCGACCAGCGCCTGCTCGTTCTCGCCGCCGACCGCGGCTGCGCTGCCGAACTGACGCAGAATGTTGCGCCCCGCGACCGGCGCCGCGGCGACCGCGGCCGCGGCGGTGACCAGCGCCCACGGGCCGAGGTCGCGCAGGCGCGTGGCGAGTCCGCGGCGGAGGCTGCCCCACGCCCAGAGCTTGGCGGGCCGGGGCTCGCCCGCCCCGCGCACGAAGCACAGATCCCAGGCGCAGATCGCGAGCGGGATCGTCGCCGCGATCTCCTTCGAGAGCAGGCCAATCATGAAGGCGAGGAACGCCCCTCCGCTGAGCGCCGCGTGCCCCCACTCGTCCTCGCCGCGCTTGCAGAGCCACACGAGCGCCCCGGTGGCCCCGACGCACGCCAGCACGAAGGTCCACTTGAGCAGGCCGAAGCCAGCGACCCCGGTGGCGGCGAGCAGCGCGCTGAACCCGACCAGGGCCACCGCGCCGCCGAGCACGAGGGTGCTCTTCCAGGGGGCGCTCCCGGCCTTGGGCCCCAGGCTCCGGGTCCGCGCCGCGGCGTAGCACCCCAGCGCGAGCAGGTAGAAGGTGACGCACAAGGACTCGGTGCGCTGGGCGAGGTAGGTCACCGCCTGGGTCTGCAGCGGGTGGGCCACGAAGATCACGGCCACCAACGCCGCCGCGGCGACGGGCGCCCGGCTGGCCCGGCCCGAGGCGCGGAACACCGGCGCGGTGAAGGTCAGGTAGGCGAGCCACAACGCGAGCAGCCCGTTGAGCAGGTGGATCCGCAGGTTGGTGCGGTGCCAACCCGCGAAGTAGGCGTCGCGCTCCTCGAGGGTCGTGGCCTTGTCGAAGGGGTAGCTGTCGTAGCTCAAGGTGAACGACCAGAAGGTCACCGTGCGGTTGGCGTTGAAGGCGAAGATGTCCTCCGAGGCCTCACCCACCGCCCACAGCTTGCGCTTGAGCTGCTCCAGCCCGCTGAGGTCGGTGCGCGCGTTCTCGCCGTGGACCCGCTTGTAGTAGCTGCGGATCGCGCGGTTGGTCTTGATCGTGTGGTCGTCGTCGAAGTGGAACTGGGTGTGCGACAGGGTCCCCGCGTAGCCCAGGTAGCCCAGCACCAGCACCAGGACCGCGGCGAGCGCGAGGAGCCCCTTGGGCTCGCCCCGCCCGGCCGGGGAGGCTCCGCCGCTGGCCGCGGCCACGGCCGCCGCCGGCTGCTCGAGCGCGGCCTCGACGAGCTTCTTGGGGACCTTGAGCTCCTTCGCCAGCTGCTTGGGCGTCTTCTTGCCCTTGCTGCGGCGGATCACCTTGAGCTGGTCCGCGGTGAGTTCCTTCATAACCCGAGCGCTCCCTGGGGGCTGCGCAGGTTAGCACACGCCCCTGGCGCCCGCGGGCGCCGAATCCAGGCCGAGGGCGGCGCGCAGCCCGACGATCGGGTGACACCTCGAAGCGCGAGGTGGGTCGGGTAGGATCCGCCCCGCGGAGCGCCCATGATTCAGGTCCACAAGCTCTCCAAGGCCTTCACGGTCCACAAGAAGGACCCGGGCCTGCTCGGCTCGGTGCGCTCGCTCTTTCGCCGGGAGCAGGTGGTCAAGCAGGCGGTGCGCGAGGTCTCGCTCTCGATCGAGGAGGGCGAGATCGTGGGCCTGATCGGCGCCAACGGCGCGGGCAAGACGACCCTGATCAAAATGCTCGCTGGGATCATCGTCCCCAGCGCCGGCGAAGCGACCGTGCTCGGGCACGTGCCCTGGAAGCGCGACGACCGCTTCCGCCAGCAGATCGCGCTGATCATGGGGCAGAAGGCCCAGCTGTGGTGGGACCTGCCCGCCGCCGACTGCTTCCTCCTGCTCAAGGAGATCTACCGCCTGCCCGAGGCACAGTACCGCGAGACCCTCGACTACCTGACCGAGGTCCTCGGGGTGCGCGAGCAGCTCAACATTCAGATCCGCCGGCTCTCGCTCGGCGAGCGCATGAAAATGGAGCTCCTGGCCGCGCTGCTCCACAGCCCGCGGGTGGTGTTCCTCGACGAGCCCACGATCGGCCTCGACCTCACCGCCCAGCGCGCGATCCGTGAGTTCATCCTCCAGTACCGCGAGCAGCACCGCCCCGCCATGCTCGTCACCAGCCACTACATGGAGGACATTCAGCGGCTCTGCGAGCGGATCCTGATCATTCGCGAGGGCGAGCTGATCTACGACGGCTCGCTGCGCCAGGTCATGGAGAAGTTCGCGACCCACAAGCGGATCACGGTGCACCTCCGCCCCGACAAGCCCGTGCCCGAGCTCAGCGCCGAGCTGCGCGCGCTGGGTGAGGTCCTGCAGCGCGACGCCGAGCTGGTGAAGGTCGAGGTGCCCCGGGCCGACGTGCCCGCAGCCTCGGCCAAGCTGCTCCAGGAGCTCCCCGCCGCCGACCTCGTGATCGACGAGCTCGACATCGGGACCGTGATCGAGCGGATCCTCAGCCAGCGGGCCGAGGTCCCCGCCAGCGAGCTGCCCGCGAGCGAGCCGAGCGCCTCGTGAGCCCGCGCCTGTTCCTGCAGGTCCTGAGCCTCGAGGCCCGCAACCGCCTGAGCTACCGCGCCGAGTTCTGGCTCAACGCGCTCGTCGGGTTCGGGGTCGAGTTCGCGGTGGTCTACTTCCTCTGGAGCTCCATGTTCCGCGAGTCGGGCAAGCAGGAGATCGGCGGCTTCGACCTCCAGGGCATGGTGACCTACTACCTGGCGGTGATCCTGCTCGGCAAGCTCGTGCGCACCCAGCGCTTCGAGGGCGGCGTCTCGACGGACATTTACGAGGGCGGGCTGAACCGCTACCTGGTCTTTCCCGCGGGCTACTTCCCCTTCAAATACGCCCAGCACCTGGGCGGCCTCGTCCCGGCGGTGGTGCAGTTCCTCCTCTTCGCGCTCGTCGTCGCGTTCTTCCTCGACGTCCCTCCCGAGCTGCGCCCCAGCCCGACCTCGGCGCTCATGGCGCTGGCCGCGATCGCGGTCGCCAACCTGCTCTACTACCTGCTCGACTACGCGATCCAGCTCGTCGCCTTCTGGGCCGACAACGTGTGGAGCCTCGACGTGGCCAAGTGGTTCGTCGCCAGCTTGCTCGGCGGGTTCATGGTGCCGCTCTCGGTGTTCCCCGCCTGGCTCGTGCCCTGGCTCGAGGCGCTCCCCTTCCGCTTCTTCTTCGACTTCCCCGCCCGGGTGCTGCTCGGTCAGATCGAGCCCGCAGAGTGGGCGCGGGGGCTCGTGGTCGCGCTGGCCTGGTGCGGGGTGCTGGCCCTGGTGGGGCGCGGGGTGTGGCGGCGCGGGGTCGAGCAGTACGCGGGGGTGGGGATCTAATGACCCGCTACCTGCGCCTCTACGCCTCCTTCCTCCGCTTCTCCTTCAGCCGCTCCCTGGAGTTCCGCCTCGACTTCTTCTTCCGGGTCGGCATGGACGCCCTGTGGTACGCGGTGCACCTGGTCTTCTTCGGCGTCTTGTTCCAGCACACGGGCGCCCTGGGCGGCTGGAACCTCGACCAGGTCCTGGTGTTCGCCGCGGCGCTGTTCTTCGTCGACGCGATCTACATGACCGTGTTCTCGAACAACATGTGGATGCTCCCGATCCTGATCAACCGCGGCGACCTCGACTACTACCTCGTGCGCCCGGTGAGCCCGCTGTTCTTCCTCAGCGTGCGCGACTTCGCGGCGAACTCCTTCCTGAACCTGGTGCTCGCGGTCTCGATCCTCGCCTGGGCGCTGCTGCGCTACCCCGAGCCGCTGCCGCTGCTCTCGGTGGCCGCGTTCGGGGTCCTGCTCCTGCTGGGGGCGCTGTTGACCTACACCATGGGCATGCTGTTCACGATCCCGATCTTCTGGCTGCACTCCAAGAGCGGCCTGCGCGAGGTCGGTTGGTCGCTGGGGCGCCTCGGCGCGCGCCCGCACCGGATCTACACCGGCTGGACCCGCACCCTGCTGCTCACGCTCCTGCCATACGCCTTCGTGGCCAGCTACCCGGTCTACGTGCTGTTCAACGGCCCGAGCTGGCAGGCCCTGGCGCACACCGCCGCCGTGGTCGGCGGCGCGTTCACGCTCATGGTCCTCTTCTGGCGCCAGGGGCTGAGGGCCTACTCCTCGGCCTCGAGCTGAGCGACCGCTTCAGTCCAGCGGGAAGGGCTCTTCGGGCCACACCGCGACCGGAACGGCCTCGTCGCCGAGGCTCGCCAGCGCGCGGCCCATGCCCTGGGTGTTGAACGCCGCCCCCAATCGCCCCAGACGGTCGACGACCACGATCCCGCCCGAGTCGGGGCCGAAGCGCTGGGCCAGGTCGTCCACGGCGCCCTGCGCCGCGGCCTGGGCGTCGGCCCCCGCGGCGATCAGGTCGCAGGCGAGCTTCGCGGTCAGGGCGCGGATCATGCGCTCGCCGATCCCGGTGGTCGACGACGCCCCGCCCAGGGCGTCGCAGGCGTAGAGCCCGGCGCCCGGGATCGCGGAGTCGCCCACCCGCCCGCGGAGCTTGAGCCACAGCCCGCCGGTCGAGACCGCCGCGGCGACCCGGCCCCGCGCGTCGACCGCCACCGCGCCCACGGTGTCCTGGCTGTCCTCCGCCTGCTCGTCGTCCGGGCGACCGACGGTCGAGAGGTCCTCCGGCGCGCGCTTGCTCGCGTCGGCCAACAGCCGGCGGTAGGTCTCGAGCTTCTCCTCCGGGGGCGCCCCCAGCGCGGGCAGCCCGAGGGCGCGCGCCCGGCGCTCGGCGCCTTCGCCCACGAGGAGCACGTGCCGCCCCTCCTCGAGCAACGCGCGCGCGACGTCGGTGGGGTGCACGGTCGCCGCGCAGGCGCCCACGGCCCCCGCCGCGCGGTCGCTCCCGCGCATGAGCGCCGCGTCGAGGCTGAACCGCCCGTCCTCGTCGAGGCAGCTCCCGACCCCGGCGTTGAACGCGCCGCAGGCCTCCATGTGGCGCACCGCGACGAGCACCGCCTCGAGCGCGTCGCCCGCGCGCAGGGCTTCTCGTCCGAGGCGCGCGGCCTCGACCAGGCCGGCGCGGTAGGCGGCCTCGCGCTCGCCGCCCATGCTGCGCATGGCCCCGGCCCCGCCGTGGACCAGGATCTTGGGGGTGACGCTCACGCGCCGCGACCGTGGGTCGGGATCAGCTCGCGCAGCGCGACCAGCGCGCGCTCGACGTCTTCGCCGTCGACGTCTCGGTGGGTCACGAAGCGGATCCCGAGCTCGCCCAGCGGGATCGCCCACACCCCGGCCGCGCGCAGCCCGTCGGCGATCGGCCCGTAGCTCGCCGCGCCGGCCTCCGTGCGCACGAAGAGAATGTTCGTGTCGCAGCTCTCCGGATCGACCACGGCCCCCGGGATCTCCGCGATCCCCCGGGCCAGCGCCTGGGCGTGATCGTGGTCCTCGTGCAGGCGCCCCGGGCCCTCGTGCAGCGCCACCAGCCCCGCGGCCGCGAGCACACCCACCTGGCGCATGCCGCCTCCGAGGACCTTGCGCACCTTGCGCGCCTCGGCAATGAACGCCTCGGGGCCCAGGAGCACGCTCCCGATCGGGGCCCCGAGCCCCTTGGAGAGGCAGAAGTAGACCGTGTCGCAGAGCGCGCCCCACGCCGCCGGCAGCACCCCGCTCGCGGCGACCGCGTTCCAGATCCGCGCGCCGTCGATATGCAGGCGCACATCGTGGGCCTGCGCGACCTCCCACAGCCGCTCCATGTGCTCCAGGGGGATCACCCGCCCGCCCCAGAAGTTGTGGGTGTTCTCGACGACCAGCGCCGCCGTGCGCGGCTGGTGCAGATCCCCTGGCCGCGCGTAGCGCGCGACCTCCTCGGGATCGATCGCGCCGCGGTCGCCGGTGAAGGTCCGCGTGATCACCCCCGCGAAGCGCGCGATCCCGCCGACCTCGTTGTTGTAGGTGTGCGAGAGCGACTCGAGGAACACCTCCTCCCCCGGCCGCGCGTGCACGCTGACCGCGATCAGGTTCGCCATGGTCCCGGTGGGCACGAACAGCCCCGCCGGCTTGCCGAACATGCCCGCCGCGTCGCGCTCGAGCTCCTGGACCGTGGGGTCGTCCCCGAACACGTCGTCCCCCACCACCGCCCCGGCCATGGCCGCGCGCATGGCCGCGTCGGGCCGCGTGACGGTGTCGCTGCGGAAGTCGGAGATGGGTTGTCCTTCAACGAGTTGCGGCATGATTCAGGCTCCACCTGGTCCGCCACCCGTTCCGAAATCAGTGAGGCCAAGGGGTCATGAACCAGACGGGTCTTTTCTAGCACCTTCCGGTGTTGATCGGGCTTTGGAGCGCCCTTCATGTAGCCCAGGTGCGTCCTGACGTCCCTGTGGCGGACGAAATCCATCGCGTCCTTCAAGGGCACTCCGGCTGAGTGGAGCTTGCGGACCACGTAGCGCCGGAACGAGTGGAGATCGAGCGGCTCTCCCTTCAGCCCCGCCCGCTCCAGACACTTCCGCAAGGCGCCCAGGACCGTGCGTGGACTGAGCGGCTTCGTTCGGTCCTGCACCGCCGGGAACACGTACTCGTCTCGCCCCACCTCGGGGATCAGGGCCATGAGCTCTGGCGAAACCGCGACCTCGTCCATCCCGTCGTCGGTCTTGGTGTCGTGGAACCTGATGTGGCCCGTCTTCCGATCGAGACATCTTCTACGGGCCCGAAAATACTTGGGGTGCGAATCTGAACCGGCTGGAATCGGTCCGAAACAACAGCGAGCCTACTGTGGGCGCATCACTTCGGGCCAACCTCGTCTCAGTGGCAGGCTTTCCTGGTGCAGAAGCCCTTGGCCCTGCTTTGCCTAGGATCACCGCGTTGGCTGGTGTCCAATGTGGATCAGGCACTTAGGGCCTTCCAGCGACAGCAGGACTGGAGCAGGCTGTCGTCTAGGATCGAGTGAGCCCATGACCGGTCCAAGCCCTGCCCCTGAACTTCACCTGGATCTCTCCCAAGACGCTCGCCATCGGTATGAAGGTCTTTCCCCTGCAGCGGTGGAGCGGGGGCGAGCTGTGCTTGAAGGGGTGCTCAGCGAGATACCTGTGGGGGCCCGACACGTCGCCCACCTGGTAAGGCTTCGCACGGCTGGCCGATTCCACAAGGATCTCAGGGCCATCAGCGATCGCTTCGGGGTTGACTGGAAGCATCTCGCTCTGGCCTGCGTCTCGTATGACCTCACCCTCGCCGCCTTCGGTTGCTCGACCGTCGCGCTCGCAGGAGTTGGCGGCCCCGTCGTCGCTCGCAATCTCGATTGGTGGCCAGAGGAGCCGCTCGCGCGCTCGACCTACCTGGTCCGCGAGATCGAGACTGGGCGTTGTCTTCGTGCTACGGCTGGTTGGCCGGGGTCGATTGGAGTCGTGACGGGCCTCTCCTCCAACGGCTTCGCCTTGGTCCTCAACGCCGTCTCGGGCCCGGAAGGCGTAAGTCTTACTGGTTACCCGGTGCTTCTACATCTGCGCCGCGTCTTGGAAGATGCAGCTGACTTCGACGCCGCGTTGGTGATGCTGCGGGATACGCACCTCGCGGCCCCTTGCCTGATTTCGCTTGTTGGCGTGGAGAACCACCAGCGGGTCGTCATCGAGCGGTCGCCAAAGAGACACGCCCTCCGATGGGCGGAAGGTATTTCTCCTCTCGTAGCCACGAATGACTATCGCAAGCTCTTCCCGCCTGAGACCCGCGAGGGCAGCCCGATCTACGAGACGACATGTGCGCGCTTCGAGGCGCTAGACCTACTTGGCGCTGAGATCGCCGAGGCAGGTGCGGACCCGACCGACGAGGAACTCCTGGGCGTCCTCACGGATCCCGACGTGCTCCAGACCATCACCGTACAACACGTGGTGATGCGCCCTCATACCAACACGATCAAGGTATGGATCCCTGAGCTCTACGCGGCGGATCCGAACACCGACGGCTCCTGATTGAGGCTATCTACGCGAGACTACGACTCAGTTCCCGTCGGTACGGACTGACCCTGGAACTGAGATTCGTTGGTGAACGGAGTCCCCTTCACCTCTTCGACCACTAGCTGGCAGACGTACATGTTCGGGTAGAGATTGATGGGCTTCGGGCCCAGATTCACGATTTCGAGGGTGATAGTCCCCTCGAATCCAGCGTGGATGGTTGGGGCCGTGAAGTGAACCAGCATCCCGCAGCGTGCATAGCTGCTCTTCCCCTCAACTCTGGCAGCGAGAGGAACCTGGCCCTCCAAGATGGGCAAGCCCACGCGTTCGAGGGTCTTTGCCAGAACGAAGGTCCCTGGCTCCAGGTTGAAAGGAGTATTTGCGCTCGCTGTGCAGTGCACCCAGTCAGAAAGCCTCGCGTACCCACCGTTTCGCAGGTCGATTGCGGTGGGCTGCTCATTGGTTGGCAAGGCGAACTCTGGGCCCAGCCTTAGATCAACTGCAGAGGTCTGATACGGACACTTCTCGGCCCCAGGGCGGCGAGGAGAGGGCTCGGGAGTGATAACGAGACGTTTCTCGTCTATTGCCTTTTGAATCTCGATGTTGGAGAGAATCACTCCAAGTCCTCGGACCTCACAGCCAGGACCGAACTCGGATCGCCAGAGGGAATCGACGCAATCATGGTCGCCGCCGTGTCTTGGCGCACCTTGACACGCAGAAGGCCTCGGTCACCCTCGACCAAGGTCTCCCTCGGAACGAAAAAGGACTCCTTCCCTCCGTCCAGCCGAGTGACTGTTACCGCGACTTCGTCGCTGAACATGCCCTTATTGACGGTGCACTTGAGAAGCCTGTCGGAGATGTCAGCCATGACCCTGTCCTTGGAGCGTTGATTGAATCCTCGGGATATACATCCTGACTACGACAAGGCGAGAAACGCCAAACCGGGGCGTCTTAGCCAACCCCCTGGTCACGAGCACCTGCCTCATGTAGGGCTGGACCATAAGCTTGTCTGAGTCGACTGGGGCCTTGACTCCTCCTCCGCCACAGCCGACAAGAGCCCGGAGAGATTCGCTCGGTGAGTGGAGGCGCTCTTTCGTAGGGGTTGAGCTCCCTTGCCCAAGAGGATGCGGTTGCCGCTGTTCTCGTCCAGTTGATTGGCGTAATCGACGGAGTAGAGCGGGACCCCTAGCTTGAGGGACGTGAGCCCGGCGTTGAAGGTCCCACCCTTGGTTCCTGCCTCGATGAGGACCATCGCCCTCGAAAGGGCGCAAATCGTCTGGTTCCTAGTCATGGCTTGCCCCGCCTGCCAGGGCCTTTGGGGAGGAAACTCACTTACGACGAGCGTTCGCTCAGGGTCGTAGACCGCCTTCAGTTCGCGGCGTAGCGAGAACCGGAGGATTCCTTCGGCCAGAACGATCGTGGTTGTTCCACCAGCGGCGAGGGCGGAGCCGTGGGCGGCGGTATCAACCCCCCGAGCGCCCCCGCTGACCACGTTGACGCGCAGGTGGGCAAGTTGGTCCGCAACGTCTTGAGCTACTTCGATGCCCCTGGGCGTGGCGCGGCGAGAACCGCAGAATCCAACGCCCACTCGCGAGAGGAGCTCGGCTGGGCCACGTGCAAAGAGAATCGGTGGAAGCGATTCAACGCGATCTGCTGAACGACCAAGCGGGTCGAACTGTGGCAGGAAGCAGGTGATGCCCTTGTCGACGAGCTCTTGAGCTTGCTGTTCTGCGGCGTCAACATCAGCAGCAGGGAGCGGGACCCCATGCTCTTGTAGAACCCGCTGCGCCTCGTCTTCGTGAGCCTGCTCGGGATCAAGGTTCCGGTCAGCGAAGGCCGAAAAGAGCCGCCGGATCTTCACCGGCCCTACGCCGCGGATGGCCTGCAAGCTTAGGCAGACCTTCAGCCTGGCCATGCCATCTCTTGGGGACTTCACCGATTCGCTCGACACGGCGCGCATGCTACGACAACTACCTGTTTCCGCATCCACGAACAGGACCCGACCGCCTGCGTTCGGATGATGTTCGTGCTTTGTCTAAAGGATAGGCGAGGGGTCGGACAACCCACGCAAGGGGTTTATCGCCAAAGCCTTATGAGCGCGTCGACAGGGCGCCAGCTGACGACTCGTGCTACTTCCCACGCCTCATCCCCCCACTATCAACAACCCAACCAGGGGGCGAACAAATGCTGGCCCCAACGACGTCGGACCCAGGGGTTACATCATCGAGCGTGAACCGCTCAGTTCGTCCCAGCCTCCACGGGCTCAGTGCCCCTGCCCGCCACGTCGCCAAGATGCGCATCGAGACGGCCTCCTTGAGTCCGGCCTGGAAAGTGCGGTCGTCCAAGTGGTACCGGATCTCCTTCGACCATCCTCTGCTCGCTGAGGCGTTTGACGCCCGCTTCCCTCGGCTTCGCTCCACGCCGTGGTCGAAGATCGAAGGGCGAAACGGGCCCTTTGGCGCTCGCGCCGAGTTGGGGCTCTCCGGCCTAGGTCGGCACGATGAGATCGATGCGTTCCTGGAGCTCTTGCGTGGTCGGGTGATCGTCAGCGACCAGACCTCTGGAAGCCTCTCCCTGTCCTGGCACTACATCAGCGGCTCAAGAAGCCCGGTTGGGCAGCTGCTTAATCAAGCCAAGCTGTACGGAACCCAGCGGCTGAACGACGAGGCCCAGAGAGCAGCCCAGGACCTAGCGCAGGAAATGGTCCAGGCCTTTGGGGACTTCAGGTGGTTCTTCGCTGGAGTCGATGCGGTTTTGGCCGTGCCACGCTCAGACCCCAACAAGGCGGATCTACCAGGCTTCATTGCTGGAGAGTTGGCTCACGCTCATCAGCTAGCTGACCTCCGAGCCACCGTGACGAAGTTGCGCCGGACGAGGTCGATCAAGACTCTCCCTATGGAGCAGAAGATCGTCGAACTCGACGGTTCCATCGGGGTCGAGTCCCCCTACCTGATCTCGGGGCGGGCGATCCTCATCGTCGACGACCTCTACCAGTCGGGCACAACGATCAACTTCATCGCGGAGTTGCTGAAGACCTACGGCGCCCGAGAGGTCTATGGCTTCACCGCCACGAAGACCTCCTCTCACACCGACAACCAGGGACGCGGATAGCAGCAAGCTAGGCCTCGCGTTGACGTGCGGTCTTCTGGCCAGCGTGCTTGCCTCGCGAGACGTCGTCGGGCCAGAACTCCAAGGCGGCCTTGAGGATCCCCAACTGGAGGCTCTCATTCATCGCCAGGCTGATGATCGCTCGGCGCCGCTCAGGCGAAGCCGAGGTGAGGAGTTCGGCCAGCTGATGCGCCTCCGGTGAACGTCCCAGCTTAAGGACCGCCGAAGGGCGCCGATCAGCGTCGTTCAGGTCGGCACCTGTTCCGCTGCTAGAGCGGAAGGTCTTGGCGGCTCAGGTAGTTGCGGCCCGAAGGGCGCCCTCGCTGCGGAAGTCGGAGATCTCTTGGCCGTCGATCCGTTGCGGCATGATTCGGGCTCCACTGGGTACGGGTGCGCTGCTGCCCACGCCGGCGAGAGGCCGTGAGGGCTCGCGGCTCGTTCTAGCATTTGGTGAGGCTTCGGTCCGCGCCGTTCCAGGTGCAGCCGGGCGGGCTAGCGGTCGTGCAGGCCCTTGCCCTCGAGGATCTGCTGCCGGTGCTTCAGGATCCGCGAGGTGCGGGTCTTCGCTTGCTTGGCCCCTGAGACGTAGATCAGGTAGCCCCGCTGGCGGCCGGGGGTCAGCGCCTTGAAGGCCTGCTCCAGGGCGGGGTCCTCGGCGAAGACCTGCAGCACTTCGTCTGGAACGGCAGACCTCGCCGAGGACCTCGGCGGCACCTCCCGACCCGCTCGCTCCACCTCGATCGCCTCGGCGAGCAGGGTCTCGAGCACGGGCCTCAGCTTGGCGATCTGCTTCGCGCTCTTGAAGCGGATCACGCGCCCTGCGTGAGAGTTCTCCCCGGGCAGCTCGAGCACACGCTGAGGGTCCCGAAGCAGGGCGCCCTTGAAGAAGCTGAGCGCGGCGGATTCCTTGAAGGCCATGATCATGGCCACGTTCTTGCCCTGGAAGGTGTAGCAGGGCTGCGACCACTTCACCGCCTCCGTCAGGCCGCTCTCGAGCGCGAGCTTCCTCAAGCTCCGCAGCGCCTCCTGCCAAGCGTGAACTTTGCACTCAGGGGTCTCGAACAGCGTGCAGCGCCCGCAGCCGGAGCCGAGGTAGTCGTCGACGCTCGTGATCTTGCGCTTCATGAGGCTGAGTGGACCTGCTCCGAGGTGACTCGGTCGCTAGGCTAACCCATGCGGCCAGGGAGTCAGGCCTCGCCGAACTTGGTCTGGATCTCGACCCCGATCGACTCGAGGAAGGGGGTCGGGAGCACGCCGCCCACGTTCACGATCACGTCGTCGATCCCGAGGTTCTCGAGCCCCGCCGGGCCCTCGAGCACGACCTCCTGCGCGCGGATCTCGCGCACCTCCGTCTGGAGGTGCAGGGTCAGCTGCCCGAGGGTCACCATGCGCTGCAGCTGCTCCTGGTTCTTGCTCTTGGCCCGGGAGAAGTCGTCGCGGCGGTAGCTGAGGTGGGCTTCGCAGCCGGCGACCTGGGCCAGGGCCACGGCCGCCTCGATCGCGGAGTCGCCGCCGCCGACGCAGAGCACGCGCCGCCCACGGTACTGCTCCGCGTCGATCAGGCGATACACCACGTGCGACTGCTCCTCGCCCGGGACCCCGAGGGTGCGCGGGGTCCCGCGCCGGCCGATCGCGAGCACCACCGTGCGCCCGCGGTGAAGCTCTTCGCCCTCGGGCCCTTCACAGCGCACGCGGAAGTCGCCGACCTGGCCCTCGATCCCCACCACCCGCCGGCCTTCGAGGACCGAGAGCGGCGCGGCCTCGATGATCCGCTCGAAGTCGCTCATGAGCTCTTCTTTGCGCACGTCCCCGCGCTTGCCGACCTTGCCGACCAGCGGAAGCTCGACCTGCTCGGTGAACACGAGCTTCCGGCGCGGGTAATGCGCGACGCTGCCTCCCACCGTGTATTGGTCGAGGAGCTTGAAGCGCAGCTCCTTGACCACGCAGTTGACCGCGGCCGCCAGGCCGGCCGGCCCGGCGCCCACGATCACCACGTCCACCAGGTCGGGGTCGTCGAGCTGCGGCACCCCGGGGCGCGCCAGCGCCCTGGGCACCGACTCGATCGCCTTCAGGCCCTGGGTCATGGCGTTGCGGATCAGGCCCATGCCCCCCAGCTCGCCTGCAATGAACATGCCGTCGACGTTGCTCTCGTAGCCCTTGCGCAGCGTAGGCAGGTCGACCCCGCGCTGGGCGCTGCCGAACACGAGCTTGATCGCGTCGACGGGGCAGGCGACCTCGCAACGCCCGTGCCCCACGCAGTCCCCGACGGAGTGAATGAAGGTCACGCCGTCCTTGGCGCGCAGCAAGGACTCGGGGCACACGTCGATGCACCCGGCCGAGCCGATACAGACCTCGAGGTCGATCACGGGGTGCAGGCTGGGCGGGAGCCCTTGCTGATCGTTCACGTCCCCGAGCGCCGCCTGGGCGTCTTCGCGCCGCAGCGCGAGGTAGACACCTACGACCGTGATCACCACGATCGCAGCGGCGAGCCCCAGCATGGCCTGACTGAACATGCGCCTATCACAGCGCGAAGGGTCAGCGCGAGCAAGCGCGGACTCCGAGGGGACTGTGCAAGTTTTTCAGCGCCAGAGTCGATCGTTCAATCCACTGAGCAGTTCTTACAACACGGAGTAGCTCTTACAACGAGCTCCCCCCTTAACTCCTTTGAATACGTGAGGGGCCTTCGTGCACCGCAGCGGGGTGCATGGGCTCCCAAAGAGTTCCTCCACAAAGGGTTGTGACCGCGCGGAGGCGCCGCTAGCGTATGCATGCCATGAAGCGCTCGCAGCGATTCTTGCTGACTTTGGTCCCCGTCGTGTGCCTCCCCGTCTACCTGACGGCGTTCCACGCCGAGCCCGGCCGCCTGTCCTTGGCCCACGCAAAACAACCAACCTTGCACGCTGGACTCGACCGCTGCGACCAGTGCCACACGCCCACCGGGATCGATCCAGGCTGCCTCGCGTGCCACAAGGAGATCGGCGTCCAGCTCGAGCGCGGGCGCGGCTACCACCACCACCTCGCGAGCACGCAGCCCGAGGCCGAGTGCGCGACCTGCCACTCCGAGCACCGCGGCGAGGCGTTCGCCCCCCTCAACGCCAACAGCTGGCCCGAGGGCCGCGACGGCTTCCGCCACCCGCACCTCGAGGCCTTCGTGCTCGACGCGGGCCGCCACCGGGAGGTCATGGGGGAGTGCGAGCGCTGTCACACGCGGGCGAAGGTCGACGCCCTCCCGAGCCCCGACGTCGAGCTGATCGCGAGCGAGGAGACCTTCCTCGGGCTCGACACCGACTGCCACCGCTGCCACGAAGACCCCCACCACGCCGGGTTCTCCGACGATTGCCTCGCGTGTCACGACCAGGCGCAGTGGAAGGAGGCTTCGAGCTTCGATCACGCCCGGGCGTTCCCCCTCGAAGGCGCCCACACCCCGCTGCGCTGCGACCAGTGCCACCTGGCGGAGGTCGAGACCGACCCCGTGGGGCCCACCCAGGGGGCCGCCTGCTCGGCCTGCCACCAGGACCCGCACCTCGAGCGCCCAAACCAGGCCGTGTTCAGTCGCGAGGACCCGGTGTGCGCGAGCTGCCACAGCGCGACGTCGTTCACCGAGGCCGCCTCCTTGACCTACGCCAGGGCGACCCACGCGCCCAGGACCTTCCCCCTCGCCGGGCGCCACCTGGAGACCGCCTGCCGGTCCTGCCACGCCCGCCCCGAGGACCCCTCCCCCGCGGCGATCGCGCTCCCCGCCAGCCTGGAGGAGCTGCGCCAGGAAGCCTGCGCACGCTGCCACGTCGACGTGCACACGAACCCCACGTCTGGGATCGTGCAGCTCGACACGCGCGAGGGCTGCCAGAGTTGCCACGACGTGGCGGGCTGGAAGCCGACCCTCTACCAGCGCGAAGAGCACGCCAAGACGGGCTTCGCCCTCAGCGGCGTGCACGCTGGGGTCGACTGCGTGCGCTGCCACACCGGGGTCGAGGCGGTGCGGCTCGCGAGCGAGCCGATCCGCTCCTGCGAAGACTGCCACCAGGACCAGAGCCCCCACCGCGCGGCGTTCGCCGAGGGCTGCAACGCCTGCCACGACACCGAGCGCCCCCGCTGGCGCGGCGCGACCCTCAGCGCGCCGCAGCACCGGGTGACCGGCTTCGCCCTGGTCGTCCCCCACGACCTCGAGTGCGCCAGGTGCCACGCGCCCGAGCTGCCCTTCGCCGAGCGCTACCCCGCGACCGCCCCCGAAGACTGCCGGGGCTGCCACTCCGATCCGCACCTCGGCCAGTTCGACCGGCGCTCGAAGCCCGCCGACTGTCGCACCTGCCACGACGCCACCCGCTGGCAGCCGTCGCTGTTCGGCGTCGAGCAGCACGCCGCCACGAGCTACCCGCTCGTCGGCGGCCACGCCGCGGCGGCCTGCACCGACTGCCACCGCCGCTTCCGCCGGCAGCTCAACCCTGACGAGTCGGTGATCTACCGGCGCTTCCGCGGACAGTCCCGCGAGTGCAAGAGCTGCCACGAGAGCCCCCACGGCGGACAGTTCGCCGACGTCCTCGCGGACGCGAGCGCTGACTGCACGGCCTGCCACTCGGGGGAGGTGACCTGGGCGATCCCCGACTTCGACCACACCGCGACGCGCTTCCCCCTCGGCGCGGCGCACCTCGACGTGAGCTGCAGCCGCTGCCACACCGCCGACCCCGAGCGCCCCAAGCAGGGTCGCCGCTACCGCCCCCTCGACCCGAGCTGCGCGAACTGCCACGCCGACCCCCACGCCGGTCAGTTCCTCCTCGACGACCCCCAGCTCACCGACGCGGGGCGCTGCGAGCGCTGCCACACTCAGGACACGCTCA
The DNA here is from genome assembly GCA_020425635.1 of Planctomycetota bacterium. Taxonomy (GTDB): domain Bacteria; phylum Planctomycetota; class J058; order J058; family J058; genus JAGQRJ01. The sequence goes on from JAGQRJ010000082.1 coordinate 27,771, forward strand.
GCTGGAAGCCGCGGTCCTTCGACCACAGCCAGACGCGCTTCCCCCTCGACGGCGCCCACGACGAGGTCGCGTGCGCCGCGTGCCACCGCCCCTATCAACTCCGCGACGGCCGCACGGTCGTGCGTTTCCGCCCCTTGGGGACCTCCTGTAAGGACTGCCATGGATCGTTCACGAGACCTGACGAGCGCTGACCCCGCGCGCTCGCGCCGGATCCTCCGCTGGGTGGCCCTGGGCGGGGTGCTCGCCTTCGCCGCGAGCTGCGCGCTGTTCAAGACCGCCGACACGCCGCGCTCGGGTTGGAACGAAGAGGCCTGGGGGCCGGTGCTGCCCCACGGGTCGTTCCCGGCCGAGTGCGAGCTCTGCCACGTGACCAACACCTGGACCGAGATCAAGCCCGACTTCGTGTTCGACCACGAAGCGGAGACCGGCGTCGCGCTCCTCGGCGCGCACGCCGACGGCACCTGCCTGCGCTGCCACAACGACCGCGGCCCGGTGCAGCAGTTCGCTCAGCTCGGCTGCCGCGGCTGCCACGTCGACCCGCACGAGGGCGCCCTGGGCGACCGCTGCGCGAGCTGCCACACCGAGCGCAGCTGGTCCCCCGAGGGGGTGACGGTCATGCACCTCGAGGTCGGGTTCCCGCTCTACGGGGCGCACGCCTCGACCTCCTGCGACCAGTGCCACCCCAACGCGCGCAGCCAGGACTTCCGCGGCGCCCCGACCACCTGCGTCGAGTGCCACCTCGACGACCGCCAGCGCGCGACCTCGCCCGATCACACGACCCTGGTCGACTGCGAGCGCTGCCACAAGGTGTTCGAGTGGAAGGACGCCGTGTTTCCCCACGACAGCTTCCCCCTGACCGGCGGACACATGAACGTAGCCTGTGCCCAGTGCCACGTCGGGAACGTCTTCCAGGGCACCCCTCGCGACTGCGCGGCCTGCCACCAGGACGACTTCGCCGCGACCACCGACCCGAACCACGCCGCGGCGGGCTTCTCCATGCAGTGCGAGAGCTGCCACACGATCGCCGCCTGGAAGCCGTCGACCTTCGCGCACACCAGCTGGCCGCTCACCGGCGCCCACCTGGCCACGGCCTGCGACAGGTGCCACCAAAACGGGGTCTTCGTCGGCACGCCGCGCAACTGCGTCGACTGCCACCAGCCCGACTACGCCGCGACGAGCAACCCCAACCACACCGCCCTGGGGATCCCGACCACCTGCGAACAGTGCCACGCGACCACCGGTTGGCGGCCGGCGAGCTACGCGCACGACACCTACCCCTTGATCGGGAAGCACCTGACGACGACCTGCAACGCCTGCCACACCAACGGGGTCTACGCAGGGACGCCGCGCAACTGCGTCGACTGCCACCTGGGTAAATACAACGCGACGAGCAACCCCAACCACACGGCCGCGGGCTTCCCCACGACCTGCGAATCCTGCCACACGCCGGCCATGTGGGAGGGCGCGGTGTTCAACCACACCTTCGACATCAAGAACGGCAAGCACAACAACTTCGCCTGCTCGCAATGCCACCCGAACGCCAACGACTTCTCGGTCTTCACCTGCCTCACCTGCCACAGCAAGAAGGACATGGACGACCACCACCTGGGCAAGTTCGCGGGCTACGCCTACGACAGCGCGACCTGCCTGACCTGCCACCCGACGGGGCACAGGTGAGCGTGCGTTGACGCCCACTCGCCGGGTCTCTGCGCTGCGGCGCGCGCTCGCGTGCGCCTGCCTCTTCGCCCTGCCCCTCGCCGCCCCGCGCGCGCAGGGGCAAGAGGCCGAGGCGAAGCTGCGCCCGGTCGAGACGCGGGTGAAATACGTGGTCGAGGGCACGGTCTACCTCAGCGCGGGGCGCCGAGACGGGATCCAGGTCGGAGACAGCCTGCTCGTGACCCTCGACGACGGCTTCGAGGAGCGCCTGCAGATCACGGCCACGGCGGAGCGCGCGTCGTCGGCCAGGCTTCCAGGCCCCCTGGCGCTGCTCGTGCGGCCAGGCCAGCGCGCGACGGTGCTGACCCACGAACCGGCTGGGACCGAGGCGCCCTCGAAAGCGACCCCCGCGGGAGCGGGCGCCGCGGCCCCGGGCCAGGGCGCCCAGGCGCAAGACCCCAGCGGGCTGTGGGACGACGCAGAGCCCGCCTGGGAGGGCGCGACGGTCCAGGGCCCGCTGCGGCCGCTCCTCGCGCCCGTCGCGACCCCCGAGGCCGCCCTGGCCCGCGAGACGCGGGACGCCTTCCTCCTCGACGGTCGACTGACGCTCTCGGCGTATCGCGTGGACGACACCGAGGTCCGTCGCTCCTGGACCCGGCTGCGCGCCTACGCCGACGTAGAGGTCGACCGCCTCGACGGCACGGACTGGCGCGCCGTGATCCGGCTGAGCGCGAACACCCAGCTCGAGCAGAGCGCCAGCGACACCTACCAGCTCCGCATGCACGAGCTCTACGTCGAGCACTCGCCCAGCGACCAGCGGCACCGCTTCCGCCTCGGTCGCTTCTTCTTCGAGCCGCTCCCCATGGTGGGACAGCTCGACGGGCTGCACGGCGAGATCCAGCTCGGAACTGGCCCCGTCTACGTCGGCGCGGCGGCCGGCTTCCTCCCCACCGCGCGCCGCGAGACCCCGGACTACCGCCGCGCGGGCGGGGTCGCCTACCTCAGCGTGCGCAGCGACCCGCTCGCGCCGACCGGCGTCGACGCGAGCCTGGGCGTGTTCGGCAGCGTCGACGACTCGCACCTCGACCGCACGGCGCTCATGGCCCGCCTCTCGGCGCGCTTCGCGGCGCGGGTCTACCTGACGCTCATGGAGACCGTCGACGTCTACGACACCACCGACTACCGCCAGGGCATTCGCTCGACCCGCGCCTTCGCCGACCTGCGTGTGCAGATCGTGCGACAGCTCGCGGTGGGCGCGGGCTACGACCGCAACGAGCTCGCGGACACGATCGCCAGCCGCCAGTTCTACTTCGGCCTGCAGAGCCCGGGGAACACCCGCGCAGAGCGCTACTACGTCTACGCGAACCAACACCTCCAGCCGGGCTGGAGCTTCTCCCAGCGCCTGAGCCTGATCACGCGCCGCACGCGCAAGAACCAGACCTCCCTCGCGCTGACCTGCTCCAAGTCGGGGATCTTCGCCCCCGGAGACTCGATCCGCGCGGGCTACTACGGGCTGTTCGGCGGACCGACCGAGAGCCACAGCCCCTACGTCGAGTTGACCAAGGCGCTGACCGTCGAGCTCAGCCTCTGGACTCGCTACCGCCTGCAGCTGCTCAAGCCCGAGCTGGGCAGCGACCTGACCCAGCACGAGCTGTCCCTGGGGCTCAGCTGGGGGCTGGGCGACCTCTACCTGCAGCTGGAGGGGTCCTACACCACCGGCGACAGCGTTCGGCGTTACACGGGCTTCGGCTCGCTGACCTGGCGGTTTTGAACATGACTGGAGCCCGTCGCACGTGATCCCCGGAGACCCGCAGAGCTCGCTGCTCGCGCGCGCGATCCCCCTCGCGATCGCCTGGGGCCTGGCCTGCGCCGTGGTCGGCGTCAGCCTCACCCTGCTCGTGACCGGCTGGGACTACTACCTGCTCCCGATCGCGGAGCAGGGCGCGCACCCCTCCGACCCGCTGCTGCGCAGCTCCGGCCGCTACGGCCTCGCGCTCGGGGTCACGGCCGCGAGCCTCATGGGCCTCAACGTGCTCTACCTCGTGCGCCGCAACCTCGCGGGGAACATGAAGCTCGGCTCGCTGCGCGCCTGGATGACGATCCACGTGGCCACCGGCCTCGCCGCGCCGGTGGTCGCCCTCATGCACTCCGGCTTCACCTTTCGCACGCCGCTCGGCGTGTTCGCGCTGGGCCTGCTGACCACCGCCGCGCTGGCGGGGATCGTGGGCCGCTACGTGTACTCGGTCGTGCCTCGCGGGAGCTCGGGCCGGGAGCTCGAGCTGACCCAGGTGCGGGCCACGGCCGGCGAGGCGCTGGAGCAGCTCGAGGGCGAGCTCGCCGCAGAGGCCAGGGCGGCGGGCTTGATCAAGGAGGTGCTCGCGGAGCCACTCCCGCCGCGCCCCGAAGGCTGGATCGGCGCGCGGATCATGACGCTCGTGCGCTCGGACCTGCGCCGACGCGCGCGGCTGCGCACACTGCGCCGGGCGCTGGGGTCCGACGCCAAGTCGGCCCGCTTGCTGGACCTGCTCGAGACCGTGCTCGACCTGCGGGTGCAGGCGCGGCAGCACCAGGAGCTGCACCGGATCATGGCCAGCTGGCGCGGCGCGCACCGCTGGATGGCCCTGACCGCGACCCTGCTCCTGCTGGGGCACGTCTACGTCGCCGTCCGCTACGCGCACCTCTGGTAGGCGGCCCTCCGCTCAGAAGCCTTCTTCCGCGGTGGCTTCGCGGTCGACGAAGACCGCGAGCAGGATCAGCCCCCAGCCGACCGTGCTCAACGCGGCGCTCACGAGGCCCCGCGCGATCAGGATCGTCGCGTAGCCCTCGCCGCTCGGGTCGATCGCGTGGCTGAACAAGAGCACGTTGAACACGACGCCGGCCAGGATCGTGACCAACACCAAGGACCCGCCGAGGATCACGAGCGTCGCCGCGCGCCCCAGGTCCTCGCGGCGAACCCCGGCATACAGCACCGCGGCCGCGACCACGAGGAGCAAGGGCAGCGAGAGCAGCAGGTTCGGCAAGACCTTGAGCATGGAGTCCATGGGGCGCCCCTCCGTCGAGGGACGATCTCACCACACTCGCGGACGCTGAGGTGGACCGGCGGTCAGACCCGCAGCGCGCTCAGGGTCGGCGTCCCTGGGCTCTCGACGCCGGCCTCGAGCACGCGCCCGTAGCCCGGCGCGTGGCCGAGCTCCGCGACCGGCTCGCCGGCCTCCACCGCGAGGCGCCCATTGACCAGCACGGCGTCGACTGCGCGCGGGTTGCGGCGCACGAGCCGCGGGAGGCCGTTGAGCTCGGGGACGGGCTCCTCATGGATCGCCTCCACGGCCTCGTCGAGTCCTGCGGGGTCGATCACGACCACGTCCGCGCGCTTGCCCACCGCGAGCACGCCGGCGTCGACGTCGAGCCAGCGCGCGATCTCTGAGCTCAGGCGCTCGACCGCGCGCCCCACGCTCATGAAGGGCGCGCCCTCGCGCTCGGCGTCGCGCACGCGCTTGAGCAGGCGCATGGGGAAGTTGTAGTGCGCCATGTTGCGCAGGTGCGCGCCGGCGTCCGAGAACCCGATCAAAATGTCGGGGTGGGTGAGGATCCAGCGCAGCCACGCGGGGCGGTCGTTGCCCATGAGCGTGTACCAGCGCAGCGCGCGGCCGTGCTCGATCACGAGGTCGAGGAACACGTCGATCGCGTCTTGCCCGCGCTCCTCACCGAGGGCGGCGAAGGTCTTGCCGACCACGCTCGCGTCGGGGCAGCGCACGACCTCGGCGTAGCGCAGGTCGCGGTGGTAGGCGCGGGGCACGAGCTTGCGCCGCCACTGGCGCTTGAAGCGCTTGCGGTAGGCCGGGTCGCGCATGAGCGCCGTCCGCGCGAGCTGGTCGGTGACGTGCAGCGCCGCGGTGCCTGCCTCGAACTCCTCGAACACGACGATGTCCATGCCGTCGGCGTAGAGGTCGAAGGGCTCGGGCAAGGCCTGCATGCGGAAGTCGCCGCCCAGGATCCGATTCACGACCCGGCTCATGACCCCCGCGATCCGGAACGCGAAGCGGTCCGCGCGCACGTCCATCATGGAGATCAGCGTCGTCTTCAACGCCTTGCGCACGAACAGCCCGGCGCTGATCAGGAGGAACAAGAAAATGTTCACCTTGGTGGAAATGTTCGGCACGGCCTGCAGCACCCGCCCGCGCCGGCGCAGGTGCTTGGCCAAGCGACGGTACTCGCGCCAGCTGCCGAACACCGAGGGCATGGGCCGGCTGCGGTAGACCTCGCCGTCGAGCTTGTCCCAGGGCAGCGTGCTGATCGAGAGCCCGACGAAGCCCACGTCGAGGGCCTCGTTGAGCAGGTCCTCCATGCGCCGCATTTCGGCCGGGGTCGGGCGCTCCTTCTTCTCGACGCTGCGCCCGAGCCCCATGACCGCGCTGCGAATCGTCGAGTGCCCGAGCAGGCAGGCCACGTTGGGTCCCAGGGGCAGCCCCTTGAGGTGCGCGATGTACTCGCGCGGGCTGTCCCAGTCCTTGACCCGCTCGAGCAGGGGGAGCACGACCTCGCGCGGGATCGCCTCGACCCGGCAGAACTGGTCGGCGAGGTCCTGGGGCTCGCCCATGACCATGCTCAGGCTGCAGCTCCCGGTGAGCACCGTGGTCACCCCGTGACGCACCGACTCGTGCAGCGAGGGGTCGAACTCGACCTCGGCGTCGTAGTGGGTGTGCATGTCGACGAAGCCAGGGGTCACCCAGCGGCCAGCGGCCTCGATCACCCGGGTGTCGGGCCCGGCCTCGAGGCCGGGCCCGATCGCGACGATCGCCCCGTCTTGGATCGCCACGTCGGCCTCCACGCCCTCGCCGCCGTTGCCGTCGAACACGCGTCCGCCGCGAATCAGGATCTCAGGGTGCATGCAGCTTGCCTTCCAGCCAGGGTTCCACGAGCGACTTGAACTCCGCGAGCACCGCCGTCGCCAGCGCGTCGTCGGCCTCCAGGACGTGATTCAGGGCCAAGCCGTCGAGGACGGCCAGGGTCAGCTGCACCGCCGCGCCGACCGGCGCGTCGGGCGGGAGCTGGAACAGGGTGCGGAAGGTGGCCTCGGCTTCGACGCGGAAGCGCGCGTTCACCTCGGCCACGCGCGCGTGCAAGGCGGGGTCGGTGCGCGACGCGACCACGAGCTCTTGCCACGCGCCGAGGGTCGAGCCCGAGTAGATCGACCACAGCTGGCGCAACGCCGACTCGAGGGGTTCGCCCGCGGAGGGCTCGCTCAGCGCAGCGCGAAACTCGGCGTGCCGCTTCTCGAACAGGTGCTCGACGGCGGCCGCCATGAGCTCGGCCTTGGTGGGGTAGTGGTGCAGCTGGGCGCCGCGCGAGACCCCCGCGCGCCGGCAGATCTCGGCGTTGGTCGTGCTCGGGTAGCCGAGCTCGGCCAGGCACTCGCAGGTCGCGTCGAGCACGAGGGCTTGGGTGGTGGCGCTACGTTCGGCTTGGGTGCGTCGCATACAAACAGTCCAGACGGATTGTTTATAGCCAAGCGGGGCTTGGGTGTCCAGCGCTAACCCGTAAGCCGCTTCATGGCAACGGCCTAGGTCAGCTGTAGAGCGGGAGCCCGGCCATGGCGCGGTTCTCGTCCTCGACCATGACCGCGGTCCAGACCACGTCAACGAGCCAGCCGATCCCGAGGAGGCCGCCGGTCAGGAGCCAGATCACGCCGCTCACGGGGCGCCCGAGGTAGAAGCGGTGGATTCCCAGCAGGCCGAGGAAGAACCAGAGCAGGTAGGCGACCACGAAGCTGCGTCGGTGCATGCGACCCTCCACGTCAGGGCGACCGTTCGCCCACCCCGGTATCTGGAGTTACCGCCCGCGGTGGGGAAGTGGTTTCCAAATCGACTGGGAGGATCGACGTGTGCGCGAGTTACGTCGGTGCTTGCGCCGCTTGCGGGAGTTTGCGGACCTAGGGGAGAAGGCGGCGCCGTGGAATTCAGGAAGACCTCGCAGGACCCCGTGACCGTGCTCGCGGAGCACCGGGTACGCCCAGGCAGCGAGCAGGCGTTCGAGCGCTGGATGGAAGGGATCTCCGCGGACAGCAAAGGCTTCGCGGGCTACCTGGGGACCGAGGTGATCAGCCCTCTCGACGACGCCGACGACGCCTACGTCTCGATCTTCCGCTTCGACAACTACGCGCACCTCGACGCCTGGCTCAAGTCGCCCGAGCGTCAGGCCTGGCTGGACAAGCACCACGAGTTCTCCGATGAACCGGCCAGCCTGCGCTACCACAGCCTCGAGTTCCTCTTTTCACCCGAGGAGCACGCGGGGCGCGCGCCGTCGAAGCACAAAATGGCGCTGGTGACCTTCGTCGTGATCTGGCCGCTGGTGCACTTCGTGCCGGTGCCGCTGGCCTGGGTCCTGGGCGCGAGCCCGCCGATCGTCATGGAGGCGACCTCGGTCGGCGTGATCGTGCTGCTCATGACCTACGCCGTCATGCCCGGGGTCACCCGCCTGCTCGCTCCCTGGCTGTTTGGCAAGCCGACCGCCGGCTGAGTCGCAGTAGCCCGCGCCTGGAGCGGGGGGCACACGAGCCGCGGGCGCGGCCCCCGGCGACTCGCCGAGGACCACACCTCACGCGCTCGTGCCCGCGAGAGCCCAGGGGAGCAGCGCGTCGCGCACCGCGAGCC
>JAGQRJ010000578.1 GCA_020425635.1 Planctomycetota bacterium
GGCTCTCGGGTCCACTCCGCGATCAAGACGTCGAGCTCGTTCAGGGCCCGCTGCCCCTGGCCCCGCTCCAGGCGGGCGAACAGCGCGGGTCGCAAGGCGCGCGCGCGCGCGTGGTACTGCTCCGGGCCGCCCACGTCCGCGGGTGACGCCTCGAGCTCCGTCGGGTCGGGCCCCTTGGCGGTCAGGTCCTCTGGCTTGGCCTTGCTGAAGTAGACCGCGGCACCCAGGCAAGCGAGCACGACTGCGCCCACGGCGATCGGCACCAGCGGAGAGGAGGAGCGCACGGGTTGCCGCCCCGAGACCTTCAAGGCTTGAGCGCGACCGCTGACACGGCCCGTGCCCGCGCGGCCCGACTCACGCCTCTGACGCGCGCTCGGTCGGACTCCGCTCGAGCGTCCGCTGGGGGCTTTCACACCCGCGCGCCCGCTGGGGGCCTTCGCGCCGTCGTTCGGGGGAGGGGTCGCCTGGGTGCCCCCTCCCGCGATCGCTTCGAACTCCGTGGCCTGGTCTTGGGTGAGGAACCCCGCCTGCAGCGCGAGCTGGTGGAGGGAGACGTTGCGTCCCTCCTGAAACATGACCTGCTGCTGCTGCTTGAGCAGCACGAGCTCGTCGGGCGTCGGGTGCGCGAAGCCGGCGGCGAGCCGCAAGAAGATCGCGTCAGGAATCATGGGTGCTCCCTCTGCTGTGGGTTCCCACCCGCAGCCTAAGGGCCCCCGCGCCCCGCTCGCCGCCGCGACTCCCCCCCAAAAAAAGGGACCATCAGATCTTATGGGTTCCCTGGAAAGCCTTACCTGGCATGGCTTTCACGCGACCAAGGCTCCGCGAGGGCGCCGCGCTGAGCTTCTCCTGGCGCGTATCCTGGCGCTCTGACGCGAAGGAGGCGACATGCGGAGCAAGCTGGCAGCGGTCGGGGTCGGGGTCCTCCTCCTGGCCGGTCGCGGGGTTGGGCAAGAGCGCGCGCAGCTCCCCGACCCCTCCCCGAGCGACACCCAGCGCGCCTACACCCTGCGGCGCATGCTCTTCCGCCAGGACTACGCGGAGGCGCTGGAGGCGCTGAATGGGCTGCACGCGCTGGGGCGCAAGCGCGGCGACTACCGGGACGCGCTCGAGCGCACCGTGGCCCGGATTCCCGCCACGGCTCCGGACATGGAGTGCCTCGACGCCCTCGTCGCGCGCTACCCCGAGGAGCCGCTCCCGCGCCTGGTGCGTGGGACGCAGCAGATCTCCTACGCCTGGGTGGCCCGGGGCAGTGGCTACGCCGCCTCGGTCTCCGAAGACGGAGCCAAGCTGTTCCGCGAGCGGATCGAGCTCGCCGGGGAGGACCTCGCGCGCGCGCGCGAGCTCGACCCCCAGCTCGCCATGGTGTGCGCGACGCAGATCATTGTGGCCCGTGCCCAGGGTCGGCCCGAAGCGGAGGTTCGTGAACTCTTCCGGCGCGCGCTCGAGCTCGATCCGGGGTGCTTCAAGGCCTACAGGAGCGTGCTCGAGTACCTCAAGCCCAAGTGGCACGGCACCGCGAAGGGCATGCTCGAGTTCGTGGAGCAGGCCGTGGCCGCGAACCCCGATCGCCCGGAGCTGCGCATGCTCCTCACCGAGGCCTGGACGGAGCTGATTCCCCACGCGGGGTCAGACCTGGCCCCCTACTTCGCCGCGCACCCTGAAGAGGTCGCCCGCTTCCTCGAGGCCTACGACGCCGTGATCGCCGCCTACCCGCGGGCCACCGAGCCGCTCATGAAGCGGCTCGAGCTGGTTCGTGCGGTGACCAAGGAGGACGCGCTGCCCTACGTGCACGCGCTCGCGCGGGCCGGGCACGAGACCTACCAATGGCAGCTCTACGCGCTCTTGATCGACGAGCGACCCGAGGAAGCGCTCGCGTGGCTCGAGACCGCCGCGCGGAACAAGTGCCAAGGGGCTGCTGCGAACCTGAGCAACTTCTACGTGCTGGGGTCGTACGGGCTGCCCGTCGATCCGCAGGCGGCCTTCGGCTGGCTCGGGCAGGCCGCGACCCTGGGCAACCTCGACGCGCAGCAGAAGCTCGGCATGCGCTACCTCGAGGGGCAGGGGACGACCCGCGACGAAGCCAAGGCGCGCATTTGGCTCGAGCTCGCCGCGACCCGCGGTGACGCAAGCGCCATGAACAGCTACGCGATCTGCCTTGCGCTCGGCCAGGGCGGCCCGGTCGACCAGGAGCTCGCGTTCACCTGGTTCCAGCGCGGGGCGGCCGCGGGCTCGACGGGGGCCATGCTCGCGCTCGGCGGCGCCTACGAGAACGGCGCGGTTGGCCCCCCGCCGGGTCAGTACCGGATCGAGGTCGACCTGCGCCGGGCGCTGGGCTACTACCGCGCGGCGGCAGAACGCGGTCACGCGCGCGCCCGGCAGCTCTACGGGCGGTTGCTCCAGGCCCACCCGGAACTGGGTCGCTGAGCCCGATCCTGCCCGCGGCGGCCGCCCTCCCTCGCCGCGCGTCACATGCGACTCATGGTCAGCCCCGCGGAGGCGCAAGTTCGACTAGGTCGCTGCCCTGGTCAACCCGGCCGCGAGGTCTCTGGCGAACTCGGAGAAGTCTCGGGCCGGACGCCCCAGCGCCTCTTGAACCCCGTCGCAGACGTGCTCGTTTCGGCCGTCGAGGACGGTCGCGAACAGGTAGTCGATCATGTAGGCCACGTCCTCCGGCGCACCGGAGGCCCTCACGCCACCCACGAAGTCCGCGTGAGGGATCTGTTCGTAGCGGACGTCCTGACCCGTGGCGGCCGAGAGCTCGCCGACCGCTTCGGCGAAGGTCAGCAGCCGGGGTCCGGTGACCTCATACAGCTTGCCACCATGGCCGTCCTGGGTGAGTGCTGCGACGGCGACGTCTGCAATGTCGTTGACGTCGACGAAGGGCTCGCGTACCTCCCCCGCAGACGTAGCGAGGTGGCCCGCCATGATCATTGGCGTGAATGCCCCCTCGGAGAAGTTCTGGTTGAACCAGCTCGCGCGCACGACGGTGGAGGGAATCCCGCTCTTCTGGACGATCGCCTCGCACGCCTGCGCTTCGGGTTCGCCACGGCCGGAGAGGAGCACCAGGCGCTCGACCTCTGCCTGCTTGGCGCGAACGACGAAGCTGCGAATCGCGTCCGGCGCGCCAGGCATTGCGAGGTCCGGGGCATAGGTCACGTAGACGGCCCCCACTCCCGCCAGGCAAGCGTCCCACGTGCCCGGGTCACTCCAATCGAAGGCCGGGTCCGCCGACCGTGAACCTGCCCGCACCTCTACCCCTTGGGCGCGAAGGCGCTCTGCGACCCGCCTGCCCGTTTTGCCAGTGGACCCGATCACCAGAACCGTGTTTCGCTCGACTTTCATGGGACGCTCCTCGGTTGAATGAGTCCCCAGGATCGCGAAACCCGCGGCTCAGGTCTTGACGACGAGCGACAAAGCGTTGACCGCGTGCGACACGTCTAACTCGTTTCCCCACCGAGGCGGAAGACCCTCGGGGTTTGACCGGACCAGCGCTTGAAGGCGCGGTTGAAGGCGCTCTGCTCCGAGTACCCCGTCAGGAAGGCGATCTCGGTCAGGGAGTACTCGGTGCGCCGGAGGAGGCGTTCGGCGAGCTCACGACGCACGTCCTCGACCAGCCTCTGGTACGAACGCCCCTCCTCCGCCAGACGGCGCTGCAGTGTCCGGCCGCCCAGCCCAAGCTGCCCTGCGACCGCTTCCATTGCGGGGACGCCGCCGCTCAGCTGCTGGGAGACCTGGCTGCGAACCTGCTGCTCGAGGGAGGTCTCGTCCTCCAGCTTGACCAACTCGGCGTCCAAGTGGCTCGAGAAGAATCGCGAAATGCTGGCGTCGCCCAGTCGGGTGGGGGCCTCCAGGGTCTCCGGCTCGAAGAGCAGAGCGTCGCGCTCGCTCTCGAACTGCACCGGGCAACCGAAGAACGCCTCGTGGGCGGCCCGCCGATCTCCTGCGGGAAAGGCCAGGAAGACGGCCTTCGGCGTGACCGGGCGGGTGGAGACCTCTCGGGCGACGGTGAGCAGCGCAGCCATCGTCGCCTCGTTGGAGACCCGCAGTCCAGCCCGCTGTGTCCCGGCGCGATAGTGATCCACATACACGCCGTCCTGCTCGTCTCGGACGCTGTAGGTGGCGACCGTGCTGAGCATGCGAGAGTATCGCTCCAAGCGCAGATAGAGCGATCTCAGCGTGAGGGCTGACTTGAAGGCGAGGCCCAGGGCCCCGTAATCGTCGCAACGCATCGAGGCCCCGGTCCGCAAGCCGAGGGTCACGGCCGCGGGGTCCACGGCCAGAATGCCTTCGATCAGCTCGTAGTAGTCTGTGTCCTCGATCATGAGGTCCGGGTTGGCCCCGGCCTCGGGATCCAAGCCGACGCTGAGCAACAGCGCTCGCCGATCCACGCCGGCGCCAGCTTGCGCCACGATCTTTCGTACGAAGAGCGAGGTGATCTTGCCCACGCCGCGACGATAGCATCAGCCAATCGGGTGGGATCTGA
>JAGQRJ010000579.1 GCA_020425635.1 Planctomycetota bacterium
CCTCGCCCGCGCGAGCCTCGCCGACCCGGCCCTGCACCCCGACGCCCACCGCGCGCTCCGCGCCTGGGCCCAAGACCCCACCGCTGCCCCCGCGCTCCGCGCGGAGCTCGACGCCGCCGCGCGCGACGCCGCGGGCTGCACCTGCTCCGACCTCGCCTTCCAAGGAGACCCTCAATGACCGCCCTCCGCCTGCTCGCCTGCGTCTGCCTGGTCGCCACCTGCGCCAGCGCCCAGACCCCCTTCACCGACAGCCGCAGCGAATCGGTCGGCCCGAGCTTCCTCGGCGCCACCTGGGAGCGCGTGGTCAGCGGCGACCGCAACGCGACCTCGGCCGACGCCCAGGCCCGGACCGTGGTCCACCTCCGCGTCGCGGGCCGTCTGATCCGCCTGGTCGGCGTGCGCCAGGAGGCGAGCTGGCCCCAGGAGAGCCGCCAACGAATCGAGCTCCCCGGCGGCGTGCGCTTCACCCTGCCCGCCCCCGACCTCTCGCTCAACCGCCAGCTCTTCCAGACCCCGACCCTGACCGTCCCGATCGGCCCGGTCCCCGTGGCCTTCCAGGCCCGGATCAACGGCCAGATCGAGCTCGACCGCGACGCGGTCACCCGCAGCGGGGCCGCCTCGCGCCACCGCTTCCGCGGCAAGCTCCGCCTCTCGGGCAGCGCCGACGCGGGCGTGGGCGTCGCGATCGCGGGCACCGGCGTCGAGGGCACCCTCGACCTCCTCGACTCCGAGACCCCCGCCGACTTCACCCTCAGCCCGAGCGCGATCGACTACGACGTCCTCATGCGCCGCAGCGCGAACCTGCGCCTCGCCGTCTACGCCCAGGTCGGGATCGGCTTCCTCAGCCGCCGCGTCACCCGCGAGCTGTTCCGCTACGCCCTCAGCAGCACCGACTTCCGCCTCCAAGGCCGCCGCTGAGGCCCACGCCGACCGCCGCCGAGCCCGAGGCCCACCCCCGACCCGAGCCCCGAATCCCCCGGGGTTCCGCGCGCCCCGTATAATCCGCGGCTCATGCAGGTCACCGTCAACGACGCCCCCCACGAGGTCCCCGAGGGGACCACCGTCGCCGCGCTGCTCACGCAGCTCGGCGCCCCCCAGGCCGGGGTCGCGGTCGAGGTCAACCGGAGGATCGTGCGCAAGCGCGACCTCGCGGAGACCCCGCTCGCGGCGGGCGACCGCGTCGAGATCGTGACCCTCGTGGGAGGAGGCTAGCCATGACCGCGACCGACCCGCTGACCGTGGGGCCCTACACCTTCGGGAGCCGAGTCATGCTCGGCACGGGGAAATACAGCACGCTGGACCTCATGGACGAGGCGCTCGCGGCCAGCGGGACCGAGGTCGTGACGGTCGCCGTACGCCGGGTGAAGTTCGGCGAGCAAGACGGACCGGACATCCTCTCGCGCCTGCAAGGCAAGTACACGCTGCTCCCGAACACGGCGGGCTGCTTCACCGCCGACGAGGCCGTGCGCACGGCGCAGCTCGCGCGCGAGATCCTCGACACGCCGCTGGTGAAGCTCGAGGTGATCGGCTGCACCAAGACGCTGTTCCCCGACGTGCCGGGGACGCTCGAGGCCGCCAAACAGCTGATCAAGGACGGCTTCGTCGTGCTGCCCTACATCACCGACGACCCGGTCTCCTGCCAGCGCCTGCAAGACATGGGCTGCCCCGCGGTCATGCCGCTGGCGGCGCCGATCGGCTCGGGCATGGGGATCCAAAACCCGGCCAACCTGCGGATCCTGATCGAGCTCATGCAGGTCCCGGTGATCGTCGACGCTGGGGTCGGCACGGCGTCCGACGTGACCCGCGTGTTCGAGCTCGGCGCCGACGCGGTGCTCCTGAACACGGGCGTCGCCGCGGCGCGCGACCCGGTGGCCATGGCCACCGCGGTCAAGCACGCCGCCATCGCAGGACGGCTCGCGGCCGGCGCGGGACGCATGCCGCGCAAGCTCTACGCCACCGCCTCGAGTCCTCTCGAGGGGCTGATCCAGCCCTGAGCGAGCCGCCGCCAACGGGCGAGCCCGCGGCCGCGCCCCCCGCGAACCCGGCGGAGGGGGTCCTGGCGGCAGGGGTCGTGGGCAGTGTGTGCCTGGTCGCGGCCTACGGGCTGGTGGCCAAGGCCCGCGGAGCTGCGGGCGCCCCCGGCGCCCCCGACCCCCTCGCTCCCCAGGGGCTGGGCCCGTGGCTGCTCCTCGGCGCGCTGACGCTGGGCGCGCTGATCGCGCTGCTCCTGCGCGCCAAGCCCGCGCTCGCACGCCTCCGACGAGCCCTCGCCGCGCGCTCCCGGCGGGTCCCCTGGACCGCTGGCCTGTTCCTGGTCGGGCTCGGGGTGTTCCTCCTCGGCGAGCTCACGGGCGCGGCCCAGCCGCGGGTCACCCCCCTCGAGCCCCAGGGCGCGCCCCTCTCCCTCGCCCGCTCGCGAACCGTCGGCGGCCCCGAGGGCGAGCTCGCCGGAGGCCCAGCCCTGGCGCGCCTGGAGCTCGAAGAAGGCCAGGTGTGGGTCACCGCCCTCGAGCCCGGCGTGCTCCTGGAGGGACAGCCCCTCGCCCCAGGCGCGCGCCGCGCCGCCCCCGGCGGGAGCGTGCTGGTCGCGGGCCCCCGTCGCCTGCGCCTCGACGTCCCCCCGCTCACGCGGGTCCTCGGCGGCGGCGTCCTCGGCCGGCTCGCGGGGCTGCTGGCGCTGGTCGTGGGGCTGACCGTGTTCGCGCCCTCCCTGCTCGCGCCCCTCGGGCTGCGCCGCCCCACGGGCCGCGAGCTGCTCCGTGGCGGCGCCGCCTGGCTGGGCACCCTCCCGCTCTACGCCGGCGCGGTGCTCCTCGGCGCGGCCGCCTCCAACGCCCTCGGGGTCCCGTCGCAGAGCCACGAGCTGGTGCGCCTGATCGAGCGTGAAGGGCTCGCCGCCCTCGGGCTCGTGTTCGCGCTCGCCGCGGTGCTCGCCCCGCTCAAGGAGGAGCTGCTCCTGCGCGGGATCCTGCTCCCCGCCCTCGGCAACGCGTGGGGCCCCCTCGGCGCGTGGCTCGCGAGCAGCCTGCTGTTCGCCCTGATCCACCTCAGCCTCGCCGCGCTGCTCCCCATGCTCGTGCTCGGGCTGCTGTTCGGCGCGCTGCGGCTGACCGCCCCCGACGACGACCCGCTGACCGCGGCGGTCACCGCCCACGTCTTGCACAACGGCACGACCCTGCTCCTGGTAGCCCTCGGCATGCTCGCGCGCTGAGGGCGCCCCGAGCTTTGCCCGGGGCCGCCGGCGTATTACCCTGGGTCCCGCCTCGGAGGCCTCATGGACGGATTTCCCTGCCCCCGCTACCTGATCCCCTTCAACACCCGCGAGCTGCCCCTGCGCTGGGCCGACGTGTTGGTCCTGGGGAGCGGCGTGGCCGGGCTCTCGGCGGCGCTGCACGCCGCGGAGAAGAGCTCGGTGATCGTGGTCACCAAGGGCGAGGCCCAGGAGTCGAACACCGCCTGGGCCCAGGGCGGCGTCGCCGCCGTGCTCGACACCCACGCCGACAGCTTCGCGCTCCACGCCCAGGACACCCTCGTCGCCGGAGCCGGCCTCTGCGACGAGGCGATCGTGAACCAGATCGTGGCCGAGGGCGCCGAGTGCGTGCAGGAGCTGATCGAGAAGGGCGCCGAGTTCGACCGCGACGAAGACGGCGAGCTGAGCCTGACCCGCGAGGGCGGGCACTCGGCCTCGCGGATCCTGCACGCCACCGGCGACGCGACCGGCAAGGAGATCTCGCGGACCCTGGTCGAGCGCGCCCGCGCGCACCCGCGGATCCGCTTCCTCGAGCACGCCTTCGCGGTGGACCTGGTGACCTCCCACGGCGAGTGCCAGGGCGCGCTGGTGTGGGACCACGGCCAGGGCATGCACTTCATCGCCGCGCGCGCCACCGTGCTCGCCTCGGGCGGCGCGGGGCGCGTGTTCCGCGAGACGACCAACCCCCGGGTCGCGACCGGCGACGGACTGGCCATGGCCTACCGCGCGGGCGCCGAGCTGCTCGACATGGAATTCATGCAGTTCCACCCGACCACGCTCTACGTCGCGGGCGCGGCGCGGGTGCTGCTCAGCGAGGCCCTGCGCGGCGAGGGCGCGCACCTCAAAGACGCCGACGGCGTGCGCTTCATGGTCGGGCTCCACGAGCGCGCCGAGCTCGGCCCGCGCGACGTGGTGGCCCGCGCGATCGTGCGTCGCCTGCGCGAGACCCAGGGCCGCGGGGTGACCCTCGACCTCACGCACCTCGACCCCGAGCACCTGCGCAAGCGCTTCCCCGGGATCGACCGCACCTGCCGCTCCTACGGCCTCGACTTCACCAAGGACCCGCTCCCGGTCCACCCCAGCGCGCACTACACCATCGGCGGGGTCAAGATCGACCAAGACGGACAGACCTCGATCCCCGGCCTGTTCGCGATCGGCGAGGTCAGCTGCTCCGGGCTCCACGGCGCCAACCGCCTGGCGAGCAACTCCCTGCTCGAGGGCCTCGTCCACGGGCGCCGCGCGGGGCGCTGCGCCGCCGAGCGCGCCAACGCCGCCCTGGGTGGAGTCGCGCACTTGGCCCTCGAGGCCAGCGGCGACGGGTCGGGCGCTCAGCGCGCCGAGATCGACATCGGCGACGTGCTCGCGGCCATGCGCTCGAGCGTGTGGCGCGGCCTCGGGATCGAGCGCACGGCCCAAGGCATGGCCGAGGTCGAGGCCAAGCTGCACTTCTGGGCGGGCTACGTGCTGCCCCACGCCTTCGCCGGCCCGCGGGGCTGGGAGCTGCAGAATCAGCTCACGGTGGCCGCGCTCATGGCTCGCGCCGCCCGCTGGCGCGAGGAGAGCCGCGGCGCGCACTACCGCACCGACTTCCCCGAACCCAGCGACGCCTTCCTCCAACACAGCTCGCAGAGCCGACCCCAGGAGGCGCTGAAGTGAAGCCCCGCGTGCTCGTGCTCCGCGCCGCGGGGTCGAACTGCGACCACGAGACCGCCTACGCCTTCGAGCAAGCCGGCGCCGAGGTCACCCAGCTCCACGTCAACCGCGTGCTCGAGCGCGAGGGCGACGCCCTCGCCGAGTTCGACGCCCTCGCGGTGCCGGGCGGCTTCACCTACGGCGACGACCTCGGCGCCGGACAGATCCTGGGGCTCGTGCTCGAGCGCCGGCTCAAGCCCTCGATCGAGGCCCTCGTCGCCCGCGGCGGGCTCGTGCTCGGGATCTGCAACGGCTTCCAGGCCCTGGTCCGGGCGGGCCTGCTCCCCGGCACCCCCGCGCTCCAGGCCAGCCTCGCGCCCAACGCCTCGGGCCGCTTCGAGTGCCACTGGACGCGGCTCGAGGTCACCGCCCCCAGCTCGCCCTGGCTGCGCGGGATCGAGACCCTCGACCTCCCGATCGCCCACGCCGAGGGCCGCCTGGTCTTCGCGGCGGACGCCGACCCCGAGGCGATCCAGGCCCTCGCCGCCCTGCGCTACCTGAAGCCCACCGACGGTGACCCCGGCGTCGCCGGGAGCGCCGGCAGCTCCCCGGCGGACTACCCCGCCAACCCGGCGGGCTCGACCGCCGACCTCGCCGGGCTGGTCGACCCCACGGGCCAGATCCTGGGCCTCATGCCCCACCCCGAGCGCAACGTCGAGCCCTACCACGCCCCCGGCTGGACCCGCCGCACGGGCGCCGGCGCGTCGGAGTCCGGCGCCGGGCGCCAGCTGTTCACCAACGCCGTCGAGACCCTGCGGGGCTGAGCAAACGCTGGGCGCCCGCGCCTCAGTTGCTGACGGGGACGAAGTTGCCCTCGATCACGCGCTCGGTTTCCCCCTCGGGGAGGGGTCCCGGCCAGACCTTGACGTTGGCCATGCCGACGATCTGGGAGCGGCTCTCGACCCAGGTGTTCCGCTCCTCGATCCACTCGAGCACCGCCTGGCGCGCCTCGGGGGTGATCTCACGCGCGTCGGCCACGTCGGTGGGCGTCAGCTCGCTGTCGTAGCGGTAGCTCAGGTCCAGGGGACGGTTCGGGTCGGCAGCCGCCAGCTCGGCGCGGTGGTGCTCGGCCTCCTCCGCGCGCTTCACCTTGGCGCGCTGACGCGCGGCCTCGTCCGCCTTCGCGGCGAGTCGATCCTTGAGCTGCCGCTCCTCGTCGTCGAGGGCGCGCATGCACGCCCGGAGCTCGCTGCCGACCTCCTGCGAGAGCTCCCGCGTGGCCACGCCGAACACCTGAATGAACTTCGGCCGCTCCGCGAGCCAGGCCTTGGCGGCCTCCACGGACGCGAAGCTCTGCGTCCCCTCCACGTCCGTCCGCAGGTCGTGTACGGTCAATTCGACGTTCATCGTGCCTCGCTGCTCTTGCTCACGTCGCCAGCATAGCTCCCTGCAGAGCTGAGCGGCGTCCTGGCAAGGCGCGAGGAGGTCCAGCAGCCTCTGGGCTGCGACCGACGAGCAACGAAGCCAGGGCGTCGCTCACGGCCTCCTAATGTGCGAAGGCGAATTCGCTGGAGTTGAGCAGGGTCCAGATCACGTCGGCGTAGATCTGCGCCTGGTCCTTCGCGGTCTTGTTCTGCTTGAGCAGCTGCTTGACCACCTTGCGCTCGTGCTTGCTCGGGAAGCGCGAGAGCACGCGCAGGTAGATCGTGTCGATCCGGTCGTCGACGTCGGTCATGGCGAACAGCCGCGAGTAGAGCGGGTGGTCGGGCCGGGCGCGCACGGCGTCGTTGGAGAGCGGGCCGTTGAGCATCATCAGCGCCTGCGGGATCGTGCCCGTGTCCACCACCTCTTCGGCCTCGTCGTCGCCGAAGGTCTGAATGAACTTGCGCAGGAGCGCGAAGCGCTGGCGCATGAGGGCGCGCTGCTTGCGGACGTTGGTGGTCTCGATGTCCTCGATCCCCGTGGCCTCGTAGACCGAGAAGAAGAGCTGCTCGGCGCTCAAGCCGCGCAGCGGCGCCCGGGCGAAGCTCGCGACCGCCTGCGCGCGGCCCTCCTCGGGGCCGGCCGAGCTCAGGTTGTAGGCCTCGGTGCTGAGCACGATCTCGGTCAGCCGGCGCATGTCGTAGCCGCTGGCCTTGAAGTCCTGGGCGAGCAGCTCGAGGACCTCGGGGCTCACGCACTCGGTGCTCTCGAGGTCGTCGACCGGCGAGGTCAGCCCGTCGCCGAAGTAGAAGCTCCACACCCGGTTGACCATCGCCTTGGCGAAGTAGGGGTTGTCGTCGGCGGTGACCAGCTCCGCCAGCTCCTGGCGCCGGTGGACGCCGTTGCCCGGCGAGATCACCGTGTCGTCGAGGAAGCGCGGCAGCGCCAAGCGCCCCCGCTCGCCGGGGGCCGCGGGGATCCGCGTCTGCCCGCCGGGGCGCTCGAAGATCTCGAAGCGCCGAGGCCTGGCGTTCTTGTCGCCCACGTAGCGCACGTTCATGCGCCCGAAGAACGCGGCCACGCCCCAGAAGTCCTCCTGGGACCACTCGGTGTAGGGGTGATCGTGGCACTGCGCGCACTGGATCTGGATCCCCTGGAACACGCGGATCACGCTGCCAGCGGCCTCCGCGGCCTTGCCCTGGCGGAACTGGAACATGTACTGACCCTGGGGGGTGTTCAGCAGCTCGCCCTCCGCAGCGATCAGCTCGCGGCTGACCTCCGACCAGGGCGTGCCCTGCAGCCAGCGCTCCTCCATCCACTCCACCAGCGGGGGCACCGGGCGGTCGCTGTCGAGGTCCTCGTCGCCGGGCATGTCGCCACCCATGTCGCCGCTCATCGTGCCGGCGGGGGCCGCGTCGGGGCCGATCATGCCCGCGCGCTTCATGAGCTGGCTCACGCCCAGGCTGCGGAACAGCGCCTCACGCCCCACGAGGGTGTAGGCCCAACGCAGCGAGGTGAAGCGCGCGGTGGTCCGGCGCGCGAGCAGCTCCTGGAGCAGGGCGCTGCGCTTGGCGTTGCCCTTCTCGGCCAGGAACTCCCGCACCCGATCCTCCCGCGGGATCGCCCCGGTGAGGTCCAGGGTCAGGCGCCGCACGAACTCACTGTCGCTGGAGCGCTGCGCGGGCTTGATCCCCTCGGCCTCCCACTGGGCCCGCAGCAGGCGGTCGACCTGCTCCGCAACCTTGGCGGGCGGGGTGATCGCTTCGACGGTCTCGGCCTGAAGGGCGGCGAGCACCCCTACGGTCAGGAGGAGAAAGGACTTGAGTCGCATGGGGGTGCCTCTTCGCCCTAGGGTAACGCAGATCTTGGGCCTGGGTTTCGTAGGTTGTCCGCCTGAAGCGTCGGATTCGCAGCTACTCGGCGCCGTCGCTGATCTTGACGTCGTCGATCCAGGCTCCGGGGGCGTTGACGCTCGCGTCGCTGATCAGGGCGAAGCGCAGGCGAACCTCGGCCCTGGGCTCGAGGGCCAGCTGCATGGGCGTCCAGGGCTGGGTCCCGCTCAAGCGGTGAAGCTCGACGTAGGTCTGCCCTCCGTCGTAGGAGACCATGACCGCGATGAAATCCGCGCCGTCCTCGAGCTGGTAGCGCGCGCGGAAGCTCAGCACCGGGGCCTGCATGCCCTCGATCGGGAGCGCGGGGCTGGTGGCGAAGATCCCGGCGTTGTCCGCGTAGTTGCCGCCGTTGGCTCCGCCGGCGTGCAGGCAGCCCCCGCTGTCGCCCTCGGCGACCCGTGACCAGCTGCTGTTTCCGTCGGACATGGCGTCCCAGCCGTCGAGCTCTGGCCCGTCGAAGGCGAACTCGAGCTCGTTGCCCCGGCCCGCGGTCTCGCTCGGGCGGGGAAGGATCTGCGCGATCCGCGAGAGGTGCACGCGCAGGCGCTGCGCCTGGCCCTCCGCGCTGGGGAAGTCGAGCTCGAGCTCGACGAACTCCCGGTTCAGGCGCCCGCGCAGCAGGCTCCCGTCCGCGCGCCGGAGGATCACCTCGTCCGAGGAGTTGACCTCGATCCGCTCCAGGCGGTCGAGCTCGACCGCCTGCTCGGCGAAGCCGAGGGCGAGCACCCAGGGCGGGGCCGGCTCGAACCCGGGGTCGATCCCCGCCAGGGCGCAGGTGAAGCGGTCGTCGCTCTGCAGCACGAGCATGCGCCGCGGGCGCAGCGCGTCGCACTCGCCGCCGCGGCGCCCAAACACCACGCGCCGCACGCGCTCGAGCGGGATCCGCAGGACCTCACCCTGGAGTCGCACCTCCAGGGCCTCGAGGCGCACGAAGCCGCTGAACTGGCTCCCGTCGACCGCGACCAGGCTCTGGGTGGGCCGCGAGGGGGTGCCGAGGTCGATCCCCGCCACGTGCTCCCGGCGCAGGGAGAGCGCTCCGTAGGGGGCCTCGAGCCGGAAGCTCGGGGTCAGCACCTCGGCGCGCAGGGTGTCGCCGTTGTGCAGCTCGATCAGGTCGCTGCCGGCGCCGTCGGGGCGGACCTTGCCGACCACCCGCTTGAGGTCCTCGGGCACCGGGCGCCCGACGGTGAGCGCGAAGCGCAGCGGCTTGGCGCCGCGGGCCACGAGCTGCACGAGCACCCGCCGCTCCTCCTCCACCGCGAACTCGACCTGACACACCGCGCCGGCCTCCCCGTTCGCGAGCTCGTTCCCGTCGGCGTCGCGCACGAAGACCGTGGCGAGCTCGCCCTCGGCCGCCGCCGCGCGCGCGCGGACCGCCTCCTTGGCCGGGACCTGGCGCGCGAACCAGTCGTTGCCGCAGGCGCTCAGCTCCCAGCCCGCCTCGGGCATCTCGCCCAGCGCGCTGCGCTCGAGCTTCAGCGCGTAGCGGTTGGTCTCGCCGAACACGCGCACGAAGACCGGCGCCGGCTCGTCGGCGGTGAAGGCCACCCGCTCGACCTCGGCCGTGCCCCGGGAGTGCCCGCACAAGCGACCCCGCGCGTCGTAGAGCCCGACGTCGAGGTCGCCGTCGGCGTGGCGAAAGCTCACCTCGACCAGCAGCCGCTGCCCGGCCTCGAGGGGCACCACGTACCAGTCCTCGCGGTCGCACACCAACCCGGCGTAGCTCCCCGGCTCGATCTTCGCAGCCGCGCGCCGCGACTGGTTGGGCTCGAAGCGCGCCCCGTCGTCCTGAGCGCGCACCAATCCGGCTCCGGCGACGAGCGCCAGGGCCAAGCTCCACATCATGCTCGTCCGCGTCATTTGCCCTCCAATACGGGCCGTAGCTGGGCGAGCAGCGCCCGCTCGGCGCGCTCCCTCGGAACCTCGAGCGCGGGCACCCCCGGCTCGGCGTTGAGCAGCTCCATGAGCGCGCGCTCGAGGGGGCTCTCGCCGCCTCCCCCCGCCTCGGCGGCGCGCTCGCCCTGGGCCGCGAGGGCCAAGGACCGCGCCTGGGCGTCGCCCTGGCACGCGCGACGCAAGAGCCGCGCGTCCTGGCTGCGCTCGGCGTAGAGCGCGAGCAGCTGCGCGCAGCCCTGCCGCAGGGCCACCGGCTGCTTCGCGTCGCGCAGCCGCGCCAGCAGGCGCTCGCGCAGCCCGCCATCGACCAACACCAGCAGCTCGAGGTAGGCCTGCTGCAGCTGCGGGTCCTGGGTCCCGAGGATCAGCCCCGCCAGGCGCCGGCTGCCCCCGCTGCGCGGGCGCACGTGCTCGAGCATGGCCTCGAGGCGCTCCAGGACCGCCTCGCCGTCGAGCAGCTGGCGCAGGAGCCGGTCCTCCCCGCTGGGGATCAGCTCGCGAAACACCGTCTCCAGCTCGAGGCGCCTCAGGGCGAGGCGCGCCTGGTCGCGCACGTCGGCGGTCCGGCCGACCTGAGCCGCCTCCTCGAGCACCTCCCGGCTGCCCTCCCCCCACTCGGCGAGGGCGCGCTGGGCGCTCAGGCGCAGGCGCCAATCGCTCGCGGCGAGCTGCTCCACCAGCCCTTCGAGGTCCTCCGCCACCGGGTTCGGCGTCTGGGGCGCCGGCGCGGGGCCGCCCTCACCGAGCAGGGCGACGAGGGTCGGTCCGCTGAACAGGGTCAGCCCGCCGGCAGCGACGAGGGTCCCCCCGGCCTGCCCTGGCCAGGGCATGAGCCCGAGCTCACGCCCGCTGCCGAGGTCGAAGGACACCAGGCCCTCCCCGTCGGGGAGCAAGAGCTCTTGCCCGCGGACCGCGCCGGGGCCCAGCGGGCCCAGCGCCAGTCGCGTCAGCAGC
The DNA here is from genome assembly GCA_020425635.1 of Planctomycetota bacterium. Lineage (GTDB taxonomy): Bacteria > Planctomycetota > J058 > J058 > J058 > JAGQRJ01. The sequence goes on from JAGQRJ010000579.1 coordinate 11,047, forward strand.
TCGCCCGCGGGGCCGACGCGGACCTCGTAGCCCAGGGGGAGGTCGTAGAGCAGACACAGCGGCGCCAGGCTGAGCACGTAGGGCTTGGCCTCGGGCGGGGTCCGCAGGTCGTAGGCCGTGCCCGCCGCGGAGACCTCCTCGGGCAAGGGCGGCAGGGGGAGCGGGTGACCGTCGAGGGGGTCGAGGCGCACGAGCATGCCGCAGGCGGTGACCGCGTTGAGCTCGAAGGGCCCCGCGCCGAGGCCCACGAGCACCCGCCCGCCGTTGACCTCGCGCCCCAGGTAGCGCTCCTGCTGCCAGAGCAGGTCGCCGGTCGAGAGGTCCACGGCTGCGAGGATCCCGTCCCAGCACACGAAGCCGCGGTCGCCAAGCATGGCGAGCCGTCCATCGCCCGAGACCGGGCGCGGCGGGCCCGGGTCAGGGTTCACCGAGAACGCCTCGGGGTGCACCCGTCGGGGGTGGTCGCCGTCGGCGGGCCCGCGCCCGGGCTCGACGATCTGCGGCGCGAACCAGCGCACCACGCCGCTGAAGGCGGGCGCCGCCCACAGGCGCGTCTCGTAGATCAAGCCCCCGGCCTGGTTGTAGGCGCGCACGCTGCGCCTCCCCTCGCTCGAGGCCAGGACGAGGTAGCCCTGCGGGGTCGCCAGCGCGCGCACGAAGCGCAGCTGGCGCTCGCTCGCAGGCGGCGCCTCGACGCTCCACTGCGGGGCGCCGTCGGCGGCGCGCAAGCCCACGAGCCGGGTCGACTGCCGCAGGAGGAGCACCTCGCTGCCCACCACGAGGTCGACGTCGTCCTCGCTCGCGACCTCGGTCCGCCAGGCGAGCATGCCGTCTTGCACCCGGGCCGCGACCACCCCCTGGCTGTCGGTGTAGTAGACGCGCGCGCCGTCGACCGCCACGGCCCGCGGGAGGTGCTGGCCGCCGCC
>JAGQRJ010000580.1 GCA_020425635.1 Planctomycetota bacterium
CGCTGGGTCGCCGCGGCGCGCGGCGGGCCCCGCGCGGCCAGCGACGAGACGACCTTCGCCCCCGGCCTCGCCCCAGCTTCTCCGCCTCCCGCGGCCAGCAACGAGACGACCTTCGCCCCCGGCCTCACCCCCACCGCCCCCTACCCAGCGCCCAGCGGCGAGACGACCTTCGCCCCCGACGCCGTCCCGCCGCCGTCGGGCGCGTTCCCCGCGGGAGGCGCCTGGTCGTTCGCGGACGAGGAGGGCGCGACCCAGGCGGACCCAGGCGCCAGCGGAGCGCGGACCCTCCCCCCCGACGCCACCCACGCGGGCGACCGCCCCCCGAGCGGAGCCGGTCCGGGCAGTGGCCCTCCCGGGCGAGGCACGACCGGTCGATACCACGACGCCCCCGACGGAGATCGCACCTTCGCCGGCAACGACCTGACCCTGCCGCCCGCGGCGTCGCCCCCGTTCCAGGACCCCAACGCGACCCTGCTCTACCCCGCGGAGTACGTCGGGACGCCAGGGTCCGATCAAGGGCCGATCGCGGCGGGAGCGAACGACACGCTCATGCCGACCTCCGACGCGCTGCGCTCGGCCTACGGCCGGCTCGCGCCCGCCGGGCCGCACGGGACCGTCCACGAGACGGGCGAGCTCGGCGGGCGCCGCGGCGGAGCGCCCCTGGCCGCGACCCTGCGCGACCTGTTTCGCGCGCCGCGCTACCGCCTGCGCTCGACCCTCGACCCCACCCGCGCCGAGGCGACCGACGTGCGCCTGAGCGCGCCCGTGGTCGTGCACAAACCCGGGCGCGCCCTCGCGCCAGAGGCTCAAGACGCGTTCCTGCGCGAGGCCTACGCCCTCGCCCAGCTCGACCACCCCGCGATCCCCCGCGTGCACGACGCCGGGGTCGAAGGCGGGGAGCCGTTCTTCACCTTGGAGCCCCTCGAGGGCAAGGCCCTGGGCCGAGGCGAGCGCTCGCCCCAGGAGCTGCTGCGCGCCTTCCTCGCGGTGGCGAGCGCGATCGAGCACGCCCACTCCCGCGGGATCGCCCACTGCGCGCTGCACCCGGGCGCGGTGCGGCAGGGGACCTTCGGCCGGGTGTGGCTCACCGACTGGGGCGCCGCGGTCGCGCTCCCCGAGGCCTCGAACGAGGTTCGCCGCGCGCTGCAGACCCCGCCCGCCGCCGCCGAGGCGCGCCGGGCCCCCGAGCTCGAGCGCGGACGCCCCCCGACCGAGCGCAGCGACGTGTGGGGGCTCGGCGGGGTGCTCGAGGAGGTCCTCGCCGCCTGCGACCACGACCCCGCGCTGCGCCCGCTGCGCGCCGTCGCGGCCAAGGCCCTCGATCCGCTCCCCACCCGGCGCTACCCCTCGGTGCACGCTCTGCGGCTCGAGGTGCAGCGCTTCCTCGACGGAGAGCGCGTGCTCGCCGACAGCGAGTCGCTGCTCGCCGGCGCGCGCCGCCTGGCGCGCAAGCACCCGGCGCAGGCGGTCGCCGCCGCCGTCGGGTTGCTCGTGATCCTCGGCCTCGTGACCTGGACCAGCGTCTCGGTCCACGCCTCCTGGAAGCTCGCCTTGGCCGCCGCCGCCGAGACCGAGACCCAGCGCGAGGCGAGCGCAGCCCGGCTCGCCGACGCCCAGGCCGCCGCCGCGCAGGCGGCCGAAGAGCAAGCTCGCGCGGCCCAGCGCCTCGAGTTCCGCCAAGCCCTCGACCTCGCCCTGCGCGCGGCGAGCGCGGCGGTGGCCCTCGGTCGCGAGCCGACCTCGGCGGAGGCGCGCGCCCACAACGCCGCGGAGAACGCGAAGGTGCTCGCCGCCTTCGAGCGCGCGGAGGCGCTCGCGCGCGCGCTCGAGGCCGAAGACAACGACCCCCTGCGGCGACTGCTCGCCGCGCGCGCGGAGTGGGCCCTCCGCCGTTCGCTCGCGCCGCCCGAGCTGCGGCGAGCCCTGGAGGACTACCGCGCGTGGGGCGACCTCGAGCCCGACTCGGCGCAGGCGCAGCTCGGGCGCTTCCTCGCGGCGCGACGCCTGCCCCTGCGCGACGACGCGGTCGAGGAGGAGCGGGCCCTGGTCGCGCTGAGTCGCCAAGCGGGGATCTGGGGCCGGCTCGGAGCGATCGCGCTGCGGGTGCGCGAGGCCGAGACGGCGCGCGACGAGGGCGCCCAGGCGCGCGCCGAGGAGGCTGGGCGCGAGGCTTACGAAGCCTTGGCGCAGCTGGTCGGCGAGGCTCCGCAGCTGCAGACCTCGTCCCTGGTCTACGAGCTCGAGGGCCGCGCGCACCAGGCGACCGCGGGGCTCGAGCTCCGCGGCGACACCCAGGGCCTCGTCGAGTTCGACCTGGCCGCGCACCTCGACCCCCGCGCGCCGGAGCCGCCGCGCCTGCTGCTGCGTTTCTGGAACCTGCGCTACGGGCTACACCCGAGCTGGACGCTCGTCTCGCGCGCGTGGAGCGGCAAGCTCCTGGCCGTCAGCGAATACACCCCGCGCCCGGAGCCTCTGGTCGAGCTCGCGGCGTATCTGCAGGAGGTGCAGCGCTGCGCCGCCTCCCGCACGCTCCTCGAGCGCGCCTTCGCCCTCCGCCTGCCCGAGGGCCGGCAAGACGACGCCTTCTGGCGACGGGCCGAGCTGCTGCGGGTGCGCGCGCAGCTGGCCGCGGGCGGGGTCGTCGACCCCTTCGAGCCCGACTTCGCCGCCCTCGCCCAGCCCCTGCACGCCCAGGCAGCGTTCTTGCTCGCCCACCGCCGACTGATCAGCGGAGACCCCGAGGGGTTTCAGCGCGCGCTGGAGCGCGGGCTCGAGGCGTTGCGCGTGGCGGGTCCGCGCGAGCTGAGCCTCTCCTGCGGCGACCTGTTCAACGCGCTCAGCGACCCCCGCGGCCCGAACCTGCTCCCGCTCCTCGCCCAGAACGTCCCGCCGATTCAAGCCCTGGCCGACGCCCCCCCAGCACCCGAGCTCATGGCCATGATCGCGGCGCGCCTGCGCTGGCAGACCCTCACGCGAGGCACGCCGCCGGCGGAGGTCGGCGCGCACCTCCAGTGGTTGGCGCAGCGCCTGCCCGCGCTCCCCCCTGGCCTGAACGCGCGCCTGCAGGGGATCTTCGTCGCGTCGCAAGCGCGCTGGCTGCTGAGTCAGGGCCGCGCCGACCCCGGCCCGACGCACCTCGCGCTGCTCGAAGGCTGGGCCCAGATCAACCTGGGCGACGCCTTCCGCGGCGCGCCGCCCGAGCTCCGCGCCCTGCTCGAAGGTCGCCTGCGCGGGATCGGCAAGCCGCGCCTGGCCGAGGGCCTGGTCGGGGTCGACCCCGAGCGCGAGCTCTGGGTCCGCCGCTGGTGGGTCGCCCCCGAGGTCTACGCCGAAGACACCTGGGGGGGCCGGTGAGCTTGCTCGAGGGACGCTACCGCGTGGGGCGCGAGCTCGCCCGCGGCGGCATGGGGCGCGTGTTCACGGCGGTGGACGAGCGCCTGCGCCGTCCGGTCGCGATCAAGACCCTGCACGAGGGCGCCGGGCAGGCGCTCCAGCTGCGCTTCGTCGAGGAGGCGCAGATCACGGGGCAGCTGCGGCACCCCAACGTGATCCCAGTTCACGAGCTGAGCTGCGCGGGCGACGAGCTGTTCCTCGCCATGCAGCTGATCGAAGGGCGCGAGCTCAAGCAGCTGATCCAAGAGCTGGCCGCCGACGAGGGCGGGCGTGCGCGGCGCGCCTACCCGCTGAACCACCGCCTGCGGCTCTTCCTCCAGGTGTGCGAGGCCATGGCCTTCGCCCACGACCGCGGGGTGATCCACCGCGACCTGAAGCCGCAGAACGTCATGCTGGGCGCGGCCGACGAGGTCCTGGTCATGGATTGGGGGGTCGCCAAGCCCGTGCAGGCCCCGGGGACGCCGCGAGCGGAGAGCGTGCACTCGCTCCTGCGCGACGGAGACGACGAAGACGACGCCTCGAGCCAGGTGACCCACCGCGGGGCGGTGATCGGGACCCCGGCCTACATGCCGCTCGAGCAAGCCGAGGGCTCCGCCGACCTCGACGCCCGGGCCGACGTCTACGCCCTCGGCGCGATCCTCTACGAGCTGCTCACCTTCCGCCCGCCATTCCTCGGGAGCGCGGCCAAGGTCCTGCGCGCGCTGTTCAAGGGCCCCCCGCCGACGCCCCGTGAGCGCGCCCCCGAGCTGGAGATCCCCCCCGCGGTCGAGGCGATCGTGCTCCGCGCCATGGCCCGCGAGCGCGAGGCGCGCTACCCCACCGCCGCCGCCCTCGCCGCCGACGTCCGCGCCTACCTGGACGACCGCGCGATCGGCGCCTACGAGGAGGGCCTGCGCGAGACCCTCGCCCGGGCCTGGCGCCGCCACCGCGGCGCGCTCGCCAGCGCCGGCGTGGCCGCGCTGCTGATCGCCTTGGCCTGGGGCGGCGCGCTGTTCGCCGGGCGGGCCGCCGCGCAGGAGGCGCGCGCGCGCCAGGCCACCGCCGAAGAGGCGCGGCGCGAGGCCGAAGCCCAGGCGGCAGAGGCAGCGCGCTCCATGGCGGCCCAGCGGGCCAACGCGCGGGGGAGCGAGCTCATGCGGCAGGCCTCCGAGGCGCAGGCGGAGTTCGCTCGGCGCTCCGCGGAGGTCCTCACCGTGGCCGAGCTCGAGGCCGCCTTCGCCGACGCCCGGCGCGCCCTCGCCGCCCTCCGCGCGGGGCTCGCCGAGCTCGAGGAGGCCGACTCCCTCGACGACCTGACCCCCTTCCGCGCCTCCCTCGACGACGCCGCGCGTCGGGTCGCGCGGCGCTGCGTCGCGGTGTTCCTCGCGCGGGCGCCGGGCGCGCTCACCTGGCTCGCCGCCCGCGAAGGGCTCGAGCTGACCGTCGAGGACCGCGCCCGGATCCTCCTCCGCCAGGGCGCCCGGCGCGAGGCCGCGCGCTTGCTGGCCGACGCCTCCGAGACCCCCGCCCAGGCCGCGCTCGCGAGCGTGGCCCGCGACGAGGGCCCCGCGGCCCGGATCTCCGCGCTCGAGGCGGCCATGGCCGCGCACCCCGAGGCGGCGTGGCCCTACCTCTACCGCGCGGAGGCGCGGGTCGCGGCCGGGCAGGTCGAAGAGGCCGAGCAAGACTACCTGCGCGCGCAGCTCCTGGAGCCCCTCGACGCCTGGGTGCTCTACTCCAAGCTCCGTTGGGTGACCCCGCCCTACAGCAACCACGTCCTGGTGCGAAACCCGCTGCGGGTCGTGACCGGCGACCCCGCCCGGGTCGGAGGAGCGCAGACCCAGGCCGGGGGCCTCTCGCGAGAGCTCGCCCCGCGCATGAGCGCGGTGACCGCGCTCAAGCGCGCGGCCTCGCGCTGGCGCGCGGGCTGGGACGGCACCGACGAGCAGGGCCAGCGAGTCGGCCTCGTCGCCGAGTGGAGCGCGGCCCGGGAGCGGGGCGAGCTCCCCGCCGAGGAGGCCTGGCAGTTCCTCGCCGAGGGCGCGCTGCTCTACGGCGCCCCCGAGCAAGCGCGGGACTTCGCCCAGGAGGGGCTCACGGCCTTCCCCGACGACCGCCAGCTCGCCGGGCTCCTCGCCGACGCGCTCCTCGCCGTGGGCGACCTCGAGCAGGCCGACGCGGTCGCCGCTCGCGGGCTCGCCGCGTACCCCTGGGACCCGCGGCTCAACTACGTGCGGGGCGAGGTCCTCCACCGGCAGGGTCACCCGGCCGAGGCTGCGCCGCACCTGCGCCTGGGGGTCAACGGCTGGCTGCTCTCCGACCGCTGGGAGCGGCTGGCGGCCTGCTTGAGCGAGCTCGACGACCCGGCGGCCTGGGAGGAGGGGGTCCGCGCGGCGCGCGAAGCCCTGGCGCGCGACCCCTTCCTCGAGAACCACCTGCACCCCGAGTGGCGCCCGATCGGCGAGAACCCGCAGCCGCACCGCACCCTGGCCGAGCTGCGAATCAAGCAAGGCAAGCCCATGCTCGGCGCGCTGCACCTGACCCGGGCGTGGGTCCTCTCCCGGCTGCAGCCGGTGGTGGAGAAGGTCGGCGCGACCCAACGCGACGCGAAGGCCCTGGCCGAGCTCCACGAGTCGCTGGGCCTGCTCCCGGCCGCCTCGCTCTACTGGCGGCAAGCCCAGCGCGACCCCGAGTTCGCCGCCGAGGCCGCGACGCACCTCGCCGCGATCGAGGCCAAACTGCGTTGACGTTAGGGGGCCTCTCCGAGGCCCCCTCGACTTGTTTCCAGGGGGCCTCTCCGAGGCCCCCTCGACCTCGCAGCCAAGCTGCTCGGTCTCACCCCCAACGGGCCGCAGGCGCTGGTCTCGATCTCGGTCTCGGTCTTGCTGGCGCCCTCGCGCATACCAAGCCGTAGGGGCGGAGCTTGCCTCCGCCCGTGCCTTCCTCTCGGTCTCAGACGGAGAGATTCAACG
>JAGQRJ010000581.1 GCA_020425635.1 Planctomycetota bacterium
GGCGGTCGGCCGCGAGCCCGCTGCGCAGCGACTCGCGGAAGGTCTCCGCGAGGGCCTCGGAGACCTCGGCCACGTGTTCGCACGCGTCCTGCCAGCTCTCGTCGAGGGCCTCGAGCAGGGCCTCGCCTTGGCCGGGGTCGCTCAACAGCGGGAGCAGGCGGCGCTGCAGGTCCTGGACCCGCGGGCGGAACCAATCGATCCACTCGCCCCAGTGCGCGTCGACCTGCGCGAGGTCGGTCACCCGGAAGAACGGGCGCGCGATATCGGATTCCAGCTCTCCGTAGAGCTCGTGGACCAGCGCGCGGTCCGCCGCCGAGAGCCCGAGGTCCGGGGCGCCGGGGGCGGGGCGGTCGAGGGCACGCAAGAGGGCTAGCACGCCTTCAAGCTAGCCGACCGGGGACGACCTGAAAGCGAGATTCCGTGGCAGAGCGTCCAGCGCGCGCAGACGAGCGCTCCGTGGCACTTTGGCGGTCGTTGAACTCAGGGGGGCTTCGGATACAGTCGCGCCTGGCCAGGGCAGGGGGTGGGGGCGTTGCGATCCAGGGACGCGAGGTATCGGCGACAGCTCTGGCTCAGCGCGCTGCTCATGATCGCTGGGGTCCTGGGGGTTTACGCCCGCCCCGCGCTGTTCGACGGGTCGTCGTCGCTCGAGGGGCTCGACTACCCGCAGCTCCACCAGGGCCGGATCGAATACGCGCAGGCGGCGCTCGCAGAGGGCCGACTCCCCGAGTGGTATCCCAGGGAGTTCCTCGGCGCACCCTTCCGCGCGAACCTGCAGAGCTTCCCCTGGATCCCCACCCGCTTCGTGCTCTACCTGGTGTCTGGGCCGACCGCGTTCGCGTTGGGGGCGATCCTCAGCGCCGTGCTCGCGGCCTGGTTCACCTGGCTCTACTGCCTGGGTCGCATGAGCCCCTGGGCAGCAGCCGTCGCCGGCTGGACCTTCGCGTGCTCCGGATACTTCGCCGCCCGCGTCTTCGTCGGGCACCTCCCGCTGCTCGAAGCCTACCCCGCGCTTCCGCTGCTGGCGTGGTTGGTCGAGCGCAGCGCGGCGCGGCCGACGAGGCCTGCGCTCTGCGCCCTGGCCCTCGCGACCGCCGCGGTGTGCCTCGCCGGGCACCCCCAGCTCCCGAGCTACGCGGTCGGCGTCGCGCTGATCGTGGCGCTGCGGAGGGATCACCGGCGGGCGACCCTGGGCGCGATCGGCTGCGGGGTGGGGCTCTCGCTGTTTGGCTGGATCCCCTGCCTCGCCTTGATCCAGCGCAGCAGCCGCGTCGCCATGGAGCGCGCGGCGCAGTTCAACGACATTCCTCTGCCCTGGGGGCGGGTGCTGGCCTTCGTCTCGCCCTGGCGCGACGGGCAGCCCACGCGCCTGGATCCCGGCTCGGCGTTCCGCGGCTACCCCCACGACGGCTTCTTCTGGGACACGACGTGCTACGTGGGCTTGCTCCCGCTCGTCGCCGCGGTCGTGCTCGGCGTGGGCGCGTGGCGTCGTCGGACCCAGCCAGACGCGAAGCTGCCCGGCTGGCTCGCCGAGCTCGCCCTGCTGGGCGCGCTCGCGCTGGTCCTCGCCCTGCCGTGGGTCCAGGTCGTCCGCGACGCGATCCCGGTCACGATCTTCCGGAGCCCGGCCAGGCAGCTCTACGTCACCTTGTTCGCCCTCGCCTGCGCGGCAGGCTTTGGCGTCCAGCGAGCGCACGCGTGGCTGCCCTCACGCTGGAGCTTCCTGGTGCTGGTCGCGGTCGCGCTCCACGGGCTGGACCTCGGCGCGCACGCCCGACACTTCGTGCGCGTGGTCCCCCGCGAAGCTCGGCTCCCCAGCCACCTGCGGGTCTCGCCCCAGCGCGTCGCCTGCGACAACTTCGTCGGCGCCTTCATTCGCGAGAACGACCGGGTCGGGGGCTTCGACTCCCTGATTCTGAGCAAGACCTGGCTCGCCCTGCGCGACCTGTGCGACCTGTGGGAGCTCCCGGAGCAGTACGTGTTCACGGGTCGCGCGGACTTGCAGGTCCTCGAGGCCCTGGGCGTACGCTTCCTCACGACCTTGGGCCCGCGCCCCGAGGCAGAGCTCCAGCTCATGCAGCGAGGAGGAGGCGGCGACGTGCACCTCTACCACGTCGCGGCCCCACCTCAGAGCAAGGTGAGGCTCTACCCCTGGGCGACGGTGTCGCTCTGCCCCGACGAAGACGCGCTGCGCGCCGCGCGCGAGCAGGGCTTCGGCCCGCGCCTGACCTTGCTGGAGTCCCCTGAGCTGCGTTCGCCACCGACGACGGAGCCCGCGGCAGACGGGGCGCCGGGGCCGCTCGAGGTCCCCTACCGGCGCCCCACGAGCGAGTCGTTCGTGATCGAGGTCGACGCGGGCGAGGGGGGCGTGCTCCGAGTCATGGAGTCCTACGACCAGGGCTGGAGCGTGTCGCTGGACGGCGCGCCCGCGCCGCTGCTCGCCGGCGACGACTTCACCCTCGCGGTCGAGCTGCCCCCAGGCCCCCACACGGTCGTCTTCGCCTACAGCACGCCAGGGAAGTGGCTCGGGAACGCCGGCAGCCTGCTCGCGCTCGCGCTGGGTCTGCTCGCGCTCAGCCGCCTCCCCGCGCCGCCCCAGCCCACGGAGGACGACGCCCCCACGCCCGAGTCGCGGGAACTCGCCGCGGGCGCACGCGCGGGCTAGAGCGAGAGCGCCACCCGAGCGAACCGGCGCCCGCGGCCCCTTGGGGTGAGCTCTCGCTGCTTCGCTGCGAGAGCGAGGGGGCTCGGGCAGAGCCCCCTAAGAA
>JAGQRJ010000582.1 GCA_020425635.1 Planctomycetota bacterium
GCCGCCCGAGGCCGTGTCTCGGCTCACGGCGGAGCTGCAGCTGGGCTTCGACGACGGGGGCGCGCTCGCGTGCGCCTTCCCCTTCGAGCGACTCGGCGACGCCGCGCTCGCGATCGAGAGCGCGCTGCTCACGGCCAGCGGCAGCCCGGGCCCGCGGTATGCGCTGCGGGTCGAGGTCGTGCGCGCGCCGCAGCTCGTGGTCGAGGGCGCGCGCTTCGCCTTCGCGCAGGAGGGGCGCGAGCACACGGTCGAGGTCGAGGGGGCCTCGGCCGGCGGGCTCGAGCTGGCCTACAGCGTGCGCCAGGGGGTGCAGGTCGTGCGCGGCACCCGTCGGCTCACCGCCGACGCGCTGGCCGCCGCGTCCCGACACAACCCGCACTACGGCCGCGGGGAGAACGAGCAGACGGACGCGACCTCGTTCTGCGTCTCGCGGGCGGTGGCGGCGGCCCTGCGGCGCGGTGAGCCCGCGCCCTTCGCGCTGCTCGCCAAGCAGGAGCGCGAGCTGGGCGCGGCGGAGACGGCCCGCGCGGTGGCCTGGGAGGGCGCCCTCGAACCTCGGGGCACGCGCGAGGTCGAGGTCCGCGTCAACGGCGCGCCGACCCGGCTCACGGCGCTCGTGGCCGGCCTCGGCGACCGCGAGCTGCTGCTGCTCGACGACCCTCGCCACGCCGTGGGTCCCCTCGGGCAGCTGACCGAGGTCCAGACCGCGATCCGGGCGCGCCTCGTCGACGAAGACGGCCTCGGGTTCGCGGGGGTGCAGGTCGAGCTCGGCGACGTGACGCTGACCACCGACCTCGACGGTGGGTTCTCGATCCCGCCCGGCGCGCCTGGGGTCGCCGACCTGAGCAGCGCGCTCGTGGCGGTCACGCGCACGATCGACGTGGGCGGCGAGCCGCAGCCCGAGCCGCTGGGGTCCGTGGGCTGCGACCTCAGCGCGCCCGGGCTCGCCACCGTCGTGCTGACCCTCCCCCGTCCGCGGGTGGACGTGCGCCTGATCGAGCCGGCGGCCGCCGCCGAGCTCGAGGAGCTCGCGGTCTCCTCTCAGGTCAAGCGCCACGCGCGGCGCATGTTGGCCCGGGGGCGGACCGTGGCGATCCCGGCGCGCATGCTCGACGCCGGCTGGGGCGGCGAGGTCGCGTTCTTCGCCCACGACCCCCAGAGCGGGAACCTGGTCGGGGTCAGCGAAGACGGCCTGCACGGCGCGACGAGCAACTTCGGGACCCTGCGCAACGAGATCCAGAGCGAGCTCATGGAGCGCACCTGGGAGGCGCGCGAGGACCTCCAGAAGGACGGGGTGCACCCGATCCACATGATCCGCGGCGTGGTCGTGGCCTTCGGCGTCTACGCGACCTGCCGGCTGAAGGGCATGCAGCACGACGAGATCGTGCGCCACATGCTCGACCAAATGGAGGCCTGGGAGAAGGCGACCAACGTGTTCGGCGGCATGCCCGAGCAGCTCGCCGACACCGAGGCGGGCGGGCTGGTCAGCGAGGTCGGCAACACCAACGGCTCGACCAGCTTCTACCTCGGCTACCTCATGGCGCTGTCCTTCCTCCACGAGCAAATGGGGCGCTGAGCCTCTGCCAGGCGGCGACGCGCTGCGCGCTCAGTCCGACCTCTCGCTCGCCTCTGCGGGCGGCTGGGGCGCGGCCTCGCCCTGGGACACCGCGACCTTGATCACGGACCCTCGCCGGGCGAAGGAGATCCCCTGCTGTGCGTTCGTCGAGATCATGACGGCTTCGATGATCGGCTCCGTCACCGGCCGCGCTGCGTGCCACTCGACGAGGAAGTTGGCGCCGCTGCCGCCGGAGGTGTCGTCGCGGTCCACGACGACCTCGGTCGTGCCCAGCGCGGGGAGGCGGACCGGCTTGTCGAGGTACGACTTCACCTCCCGGCCCTCGGTGTTGAAGTAGCGCACGGACGTCACGCTGATCTCGCTGTCGAGGCTCGTGTTCCGCACGCTGAGCGTGATCGTCAGCAGGTAGGGGGCGCCCGCGCCGTGGTAGACGTGCGAGTAGGCGGGCACGTAGACGGTCTGGCCTTCGACCGGGTTGGCGTCGAGGTGGTAGAGGTCACTGCGTGGGCGGTCGTCTCCCTCGAGGTCGGTGGGCGAGCTGATCTTCTGCACCGCGTCCACGCGCCCGTCGAGGTAGATCGCGTAGACGATCATGGGCCCAAGGAGCAACACGACGAACCCGAGGAAGAGCAGCTTGACCCGTCGAACGATCCCCTCCGCCTCCGCGCTGTTCAGCTTCGTCGCCACGTCTGCACCTCACGCAGCCCCAGTCTAGCGCCTTCGCGGCGCCGAGGCTGCACGAGCACGGACCTCAGGACCAGCCCCCTGGCGCAGCCGTGCGAGCTCCAGCTCGCCGTCGACCCCGCCGCGCCGGATCCGGCCGCGTTCTCCCCCCCTGTGACGTGCACGGGCCCGGCAAGCGCCTGCTCCTCTCGAGCGGCGCCCGCGCGTTCGGCGCCCCCCCGCCCCCGGGGACGCGGTAGCGTGCGCGTTGTCGCCGGGCGGAGGGACTCCCGGCGGCGCCTCTTCGACCCCTCGAGCCGCGGCCCGCCGGCGGGAGACTCCCCACAGCATGCACCTCTTCGAGTGGCTGCGCGCGCACCCGGCCGTCCCGACCGTCGCCAGCGTCGTGTCGCTGGGGGTGCTGATCGCCACGGTGCTGCTGCTCCCCGTGCTCGTGGCGCGCATGCCGCCTTACTACTTCCTGCGCTTGGCCAAGCCGGGGCCCGTGCGCTGGCGCCACCCGATCCTGCGGGGGGTCGTGGTGGTGCTCAAGAACGTCGTGGGCTTCGTGCTGCTCCTGGTGGGCCTCGGCATGATCTTCCTCCCCGGGCCCGGCGTGCTCACGATCTTGATCGCGCTGGGCCTGCTGAACTTCCCCGGCAAGCGGGCGCTGGAGCTCCGCCTGCTCCGGGCTCGCCAGGTGCGCCGCGCGCTCGGCTGGCTGCGCAAGCGCGCGGGGCAGCCCCCCTTCCTCCTGCCCGGCGACGAGCTGCCCCCCGGGGTGGGGGAGGCGCAGGACGCCCCGGGCTCGAGCGAGGCCCAGGACGACCGCGCCGCGTCGGATCAGTAGGAGAAGCCGCTCCCGCCAATGAACTCGCGCAGGACGCTGTTGGCGGGCACGACGTCGGGGAACACCGGCACGAACAGCTCGAGGAACTTGAGCAGGCGGTAAGCCTCCACCCGGGAGGGGTGGTCTTGCGGGACCTCCAGCAGGTAGCGCTGGGCGAAGGTCTTCAAGACCGCCGCCTCGTAGATCAGGGTCGAGTTGAAGACGCCCTCGCACTCCTCCTGGTAGGGATAAATGTGGCGGTCTTCGCCCCGGCGCACGCTGCCCCAGCGCGCGAGGGTCTCGGCGGCCGGCGTGCCCCGGTAGCGGCGGTCGCGCACGATCCGCCGCAGCAGCCTCCCGTCCGAGGTGAAGATCCGGTTGTGGTCGTCGATCACGAGCTGGGTCAGCGCGTTGAGGTAGATCCGGAATCGCGACGCGGGCGGGACCCCTGCGGTCAGCGCGGGGTTGAGCCCGTGGATCCCCTCCAGCAGCAAGACCTGGTCGGGCTGGAGCCGGAGCGGGCGCCACGTCGACTCGGGGGTGGGCCGGTGGCGGACGAAGTCGAAGCTCGGGAGGCGCACCTCCTCGCCGGCGAGCAAGCGCTCGAGGTGGGTGTGGATCAAGGGGACGTCGAGGGCCTCGAGCGCCTCGAGGTCGGGGCCTCCGTCTTGGTCGCGCGGGCACTGGTCGTGGGGGCGGTAGTAGTCGTCCAGCCCTATGCACACGGGCTGGATCCCGTTCACCTTGAGCTGCACCGAGAGGCGGCGCACGAAGGTCGTCTTCCCGGCCGACGAGGGGCCCGCCACGCACACCACGCGGATCTGCCCTGCGCGCGCCGCGATCTGATCGGCGAGCTGGGCGATCTTCTTCTCGTGGAAGGCCTCGGCCAGCTGCTGGACCTCCTCGATACGGTCCTCGAGGATCGCGGCGTTCAGGTCGCCGAGGGTCGCGATCCCGACCTGCCGGTTCCAGTCGCGGGTCTCGCTGTAGCAGCCCCAGAGGGTGCGCCCCTGCTCGGGGGTCACGGGGGGCTGCTCGCCTTCGGCGAACTGCAGGATCAGCCCCGGGGGGTAGGCGACCACCCGCGCGCCGGCGGCGTAGCCGCTGCTTGGCGGGAAGGGGCCGTGCTGAATGTCCACCAGCCCGAGGAAGCGGACGAGGTTCACGACGGGCCCGGGCCAATAGCGCAGGAGCGCGCGCTTGCTCCCGCTGGGGTCGTGCAAGAGCCGGCCGGCCCCCTCGACCGGGGCGGTCAAGCGCTCGAAGGGCAGGTCGGCCTCGACGATCTGGGCCATGGTGGCGTTGAGCTCTTGCGCGAGGGCGCTCAGGTCGGCCGGTATCCCTTCCGGGCTGCGGACCTCGTAGAAGTGCCCGCCCAGCAGCGACTGACCGACCGCGAGCTCGAGCGCCGGGTCGCGCTGCGCGGCGACCGCCAGGAGCAGGTGGGCGCAGGCCCGGCGCAGAATGCCCTGGCCCTCCCGGTCGAAGCGGGTCACCGGCCGAAGCTGCGCGTCGCCGTCGACTCGGGTCTCGAGCGACACGAGGTGGTTGTTGAGGGTCGCGGCGATCACGTCGCCGGGCGTGCTCGCGTCGACGCCCAGCAGCTCGGCCACCGTGACCCCCGGCGAGACCGCGCGCAGCCCGGCGGGGAGCTTGATTCGGATCGTGTCTTTCACGGCTCCAAGGTAAGGCCAAAACGGCTGGGGGTCGCCTGCCCCGGAGCACGGGTTCGGGGACCGCGCCTGGCCGAGGCACGTTCAAGCCCCTTTACGTACTCACACTCGCCACAGCAGGCAGCGGGCTTTACGGGGGTGAGCCAGAAACGGAGCAACGCGCCCGAGACCCAAAGAGTTTAGAGCCGTGGGCCGGCCTTTGAGTGCGCTCCAGCGCGCGCTGAAGGACGGACCTCATGCACTGTAAAGCCCCCCGCTGTTCGACACCCACCACCAGGCGACCCAGCCTTCGCCGACCCCCTGGCGCTCGCGCACGCGCGCCGCTCGGGCTCGCGCTCTTGCTCGCGCTGAGCTCGGCGGCCGGGGCGCAAGAGCCGGACGAGTTCACCAGCGTGCGCCTGGCCGACGTGGTCGAGCAGCTCGCCAAGGAGGCCAAGCGGGAGATCCGGGTCGACCCCCGCTTGCGAGACGAGGAGGTCTTGGTCGGTAGCGAGGACGACCTCGACATGTCTTGGCGCAAGCGGCTCGAGTTCGCCGTGCTCGACCTGCTCGACGGAGAGCTGCAAGAGATCGACGGCGTGTTGCACGTGGCCTTCGTGCCCAAGCTGGACTTCAGCGGGGCGGTGCGCCTCGGCGACGCGCTGCAGGCCGTGGC
This sequence comes from Planctomycetota bacterium, assembly GCA_020425635.1. Classification (GTDB taxonomy): domain Bacteria; phylum Planctomycetota; class J058; order J058; family J058; genus JAGQRJ01. The sequence goes on from JAGQRJ010000582.1 coordinate 5,397, forward strand.
CGAGGCGACGGGGCGCGAGCTGGTGCTCGACCCCTCGGTCCACGACCGGACCCTCGTCCTGGGGGTGCGCTTCCTGCGCTGGCCCGACGCGCTGCGTGCGCTCGCCTACGCGGGCCAGGTGACCGTGGAGACCTCCCCGACCAGGCTCACGGTCACGCCCTTGGCCGAGCGGCCGCCTGCGCCGGAGGGACTCGTGCGCCGTGAGCGCCCGTCTCCGCTCGTGCCCAACGACGAGGGCCCGCGAATGGCGCTCTCGCTGAAGGGTGAGACGTTGCGCGAGGTGGCCAGGCGTTTGGGAGGGGTGGTCCCCGGGGTCGCCTTCCTGGTCCCGCCTTGGCTGCCTGAAGCGCCCCTCTCGCTCGAGCTGCCCGAGGCGCCGTGGCGACGCACGCTGGCCGCCCTCGCGGCGGCGACGGACACGACCCTCGAGGAGAACGACGGCGTGATCCACTTCCACGCCAAGAGCTTCCTGCACGCCCGCGGGGCCGACGTCGGGGCCTTGCTCCCCGCGATCGCCGAGGTCGCGCTCGAGAGCTGGGTCGCGGGCGCCGAGGTCCACGGCTCGTGGGACTGCGACTACTCCGGGTGGGGCACGGAGCAGTTCGCGATCGCCGCCGGCGAAGCCAACGGAGTCACCGCATACCCCGTGGAGAACGACGTCGTGCTCCTGGTCGGGGCGTCGAAGGAGCCACGCCAGCCCGAGGTTGCCACGGGGCCCTTGACCTGGGACACGCTCCCGCAGCGCGTGCGGGCGTGGAGCCTGTGCAGAGACCGCGGGTTCGCGTTGATCGACCAGGCGAGCGTCTCCCTCGCGGGCGAGCTCACCGTCAGCGGCCAGACCGCGGTCTTGCGCGAGATCCACGAGGATTCGCTCGTGTTCGAGTGCGGCGGCGAGCGCCGGGTGGTCGCGCTGCCGACGAGGTGAGTCGCCTCGTCCGCGCGCCAGCGAACGCGCTGCGGGCGCGCCCGAGCGCGCTCACAGCGGGTCGGTGGAGGCCAGGACCCAAGGCAGGAGGGCGCGGCGCAGCTCGCCGACGACGCGCGGGAGGCCCACGTCTCCGGCCGCCTCCTGCACGTTCTCGAGGCAGAGGGGGAGCGCCCCGCGGCTGCGCGCCGCGACGCAGGCCGCGCGGCTCAGCATGGCGA
>JAGQRJ010000583.1 GCA_020425635.1 Planctomycetota bacterium
AGAGGGCCTGGCCCTCGGTCGGCGCGCCCCAGCGGTCGCTCAAGGTCCACTGCCCGCCGACCTCGAGGCGACCCTCGAGCCCCTCGCTCCACGCGCCGCGCAGGCCGACCGCGGCGCGCAGCTGGTGGCGCGGCCAGCGCCGGCCCCACCAGACCTCGGCGGGGTGCGCTTGCAGGTGCCAGCGGCCGTCGACGGCCACGTCGAAGTTCCCGCGCTGGACCGCGAGGCCCCCCGCGAGCGACCAGCCGTCTCGGTCGGCGAAGCGCTCCAGGGCGGTCGCGTGCTGGGTGTGGCGCGCGCTCAGGCGCAGCTGCAGTCCCAGCGGGCGGGTGGCTTCGAAGCTCACGCCCAGCTCGCGCTGGCTGCGCCAGGGCGCGGCGTTCAGCGGCAGCGGGGCGTCGTCGTCTTGGGAGGCCCACACCGCCACCGGGTCGAGCTGGATCCAGTCCCAGCGCTCTTCGGCGTGGACCACGAGCCGCGCGCCTGCGCCCGACCAGGGCACGACGCTCAGCCGGGCGCCGCCGCCGCCCCGCGCCTCCGAGAGCGCGCTCGAGAGGGCGCCGTCGAGGGGCAGGTCGAGGAGCGCGGTGAGGCCCGTGTCCACGCCGCGGGTCACCGCGGCAGCCAGCGCGTCGCCCGCGGCGAAGCCGCTGACCCACAGCCTGCGGTGCGGGCGCAGGGTCAACGCGAGCTGCGCGCCGAGGCCAAAGGCGAGCACGTCGACGGGGAGGTCTTGCCCGGCGAGCCCGCCGCGGTGGTCGTCGAGGAGGCCCGCGCCCAGGCTCACGTCGGCGCCGAGCTCGAGGCTCACGGGGCCCCAGCGCCAGCTCGGGCGTGGCGCGAAGCCGAGGTGCACGCCTGCGTCGCCGTCGAGGGCCCCGCCGCCCACGCGCCAGGGGCCGCGGGTGAGTTGCCCGTAGCCCTGCAGCGTGTCGCTCGTGACGTCGCTCAGGAACCACCCCGAGAGCTGCCAGTCGTCGAGGTGAACCTCGGCGTCGAGGAGCGTCGCCGGGCGGTCCGCCGCGAACTGCTGCACTCCCAGGCGCGCGCCGGTGTCTGCGCGAGCGGCCAGGGCCGCGAGGAGGAGCGCGAAGCAGATCGTCCGGACCACGGGAGCACGCCTGAGCTTGCTCCCCCGAGCGCGGTCGGCCGCCTGAGCTCACCCTCCCGAAAAGGCTCGCCCGTCTCGGCCGTCCGTGTCCCCGCGTCGTTGACACGAAGCGGGCATAAACCCTTTGGCCAGCCTGTGGCTGGCGTCCAGAGCCGCACCGGGCACCCCCAGCGCACCTTCACTGTGGCAGCGGCGGGCGGGGTTGCCAAGGGGCTTCACTCGAATCCCCCTGATTCGGGATCTGGAGCGCCCCAGGGCGGCGTAAGTCTAGCTTTCGAAAGGTCAGTGCGCTTGGCGCGCGGTTTGGAACGGAGCGCCCTGGAGAGTCCGGAGAGGGAGAAACAGGGTCCTATGAACATCCATCGCACCGCCCTGAGGGCGACGCCGTTTGGCGTCGCTTTCGCGCTCGTGTGCGGCTGCTTGGCCGCCGGCTGCTCGTCGTCCTCCAGCCGCTCGGGAGGCAGCGCGAGCACCGCCGCGCCCACGACCAGCCAGTCGAGCTCCCCCACCCCGAGCAACGCCGCGCCGACGCCGCCGACCCCCATGGTCGGGCAGTGGTACAAGGGCGACCTGCACAGCCACTCCGCGCCCTACTCCCAGGACGCGCAGCGCCAGTACGGCGACTCCCCCGGGGTGTGCTTCCAGCTCGCGGAGTACGTCGGGCTCGACTTCCTCGCGCTCACCGACCACCGCACCTTCGATCAGGTCAACGACCCGACCTACAGCGCCAACACGCTCACGATCCTCAGCGGCTGCGAGTGGGGCGGCACCGTGCACATTGGCATGGTCGGCCTGACCCAGCCGCTCTCGCAGTACACCGTAGACCAGAGCCGAGGCCCCTCGACCCTCAACGGCCAGATCCAGCAGATCTACAACGAGGTCCACGCCCAGGGCGGCGTGGTGATCACGAACCACCCCTGCGACCCGGCCAAGCTGCACGTCTGGCTCTCGCACCAGTTCGACGCGGTCGAGGTGTGGAACGCCTACTGGAACTTCCCCGACTGGAAGGACGCCAACGAGCAGCAGGTCGACGACAAGGTCGCCAGCCTCGGCCTCGCCCAGGCCGGCGAGGACGCCAACGACGAGATCCGTGAGGCGGTCCGCCACCAGGGCGGCGGCCCCAACCACCAGGCGCTCAAGTTCTACGAGGCGAACCTCATGCGCGGGCGCCACGTGGCCGCCGTCGGCGGCGGCGACCGCCACAGCCTGGTCTTCCCCGGCTTGCCCACCACCTATGTCTACGCCGCGGATCAGTCGCGCGAGAAGATCCTGCAGGGGATCCGCGAGGGGCGCACCTGGGTCGGCGCCCACGAGGGACCGGTGGTCGAGTTCTCGGCCGACGCCGACGGCGACGGGATCTACGAGGCGCTGATCGGCGACTCGGTCCCGCTGAACCAGACCGTGAACTTCAAGGTGCGCGTCACCAACGGCAAGGACGGCCTGCTCGAGGTGATCAAGGACGGCGTGGTCGCGCACTCGGTGCCCCTGCCCACCGACGACGAGACCTTCAGCTTCAGCAGCACCGCGTCCCAGCGCGCCTGGTATCGCCTCGACGTGTTCGAGCACGTCGACTTCAGCGTGCCCCAGAGCAACGGATTCCAGGTCCTCGCGCTGGCCGGCGGCCTGGGCGGTCAGGCTGGCGCCGCGGCGCTCACGACCCTCGGGCTGCCCATGGGCTTTCAGGTCAGCATTGGCGGAACCCGTGCGCCGCACATTCGCCTCCCCCACGCCTACGACAAGATCCTGAACTTCGACCGCACCCACTGGGGCTACTCCCGCGGCGCGATCACCAGCCCGATCTGGGCCGAGTAGCGCGCCCCACTCCGCTCGGATTGATTGCATTGAGGGTCCGCACACGGTTGACTGGTGTGGGGAGTCCTTGCACATGATCCAGCGAACCCTTGCGCGGCTGGGCGTCGCGCTGACGCTGCTCGCGGCGGCGGGCTGCGGCCCGATCGCGGCCGGGGTGATCCTGGCCCTCGACGGGGGCGGCTCGAGCGGAAACGGCACCGGGGGGAGCGGCGCTCAGGCGACCCAGACCAGCGCGCCGGTCGGTGCCGGGGGTGGGGTCGTGACCCTCGGGCAGACCGCGGTGGTCGTGCCGCCCGGGGCGCTGAGCACGACGATCCAGCTCTCGGTCGCGCTGGGCACCGACGTGGCCGGCGGGGAGTACGTCAAGGTTGGGCAGGCGATCCACCTCGGGCCCGCGGGGACGACCTTCGCCTCGCCCGTGACCGTGACCCTGGCCTTCGACCCCGCGCAGTTCCCAGCGGGGAAGACGGTGGCCGACCTGATCGTGCAGAAGCGCAGCGACGTGGGCGGCACGATCGTGAACCTCACGCCGACGGCGGTGGACATCACCTCGAACCGGGTCACGGTGCAGGTGAGCTCGTTCAGCACCGTGCAGCCCGTGGTCCTGGTCGGCGTGGACCCGACCAAGTCTCGGGTCCAGGCCTCGCCTTCGACGGTGGCGCCCGTGACCTCGGACCCGTCGACGATCACGGTGACCCTGCTCAACCCGGCGGGCCAGCCGATCCCCGGGCGCACGGTGCTCCTGAGCACGGTCGGGGCGGTGAGCACGGGGGTCACGATCACCCAGCCGACGCAGCCGACCGACGCGGCGGGCATGACCCAGGGCACGATCTCCTCGGTGCAGTCGGGCACGGCGACGGTGGTCGCCCAGGTCGGGACGACCCTGATCGACCAGCAGGCGACGGTGACCTTCGCCTTCCCGCCGCCGCCCCCGCCGCCGCCACCCCCGCC
>JAGQRJ010000083.1 GCA_020425635.1 Planctomycetota bacterium
CGCTCGAATACACATGACGGGCGCAGGTCGGACACGGGATCAAAGGCGGCATGCGGGGCTCCTGCTCAGCGGGGTCGTGGAGGCTCGTCGTCGGGTGGCGGCGGCGGCGGCGCGCCGTATTCCGCCTGGAGGTCGTCGCGAAAGTCTGGGGGCACCGGCCCGTCCAGGTCGTCCGGCGGCGCCGGCGCTCCGTAGACCTCTCCGGGCTCGCGGTCAGGGGGAGGGCCCGACCCCGGGTCGAGAGCCTGCGGCGGATCGGCCGGCGGCGGGGGCGCCCCGTATTCGGCCGCGGCAGGACCGCGGTCTCCCCCCGGGTCGGTGTCGACCGTCGCTGGAGGCTGACCCCCGTCCTTGGCGTCGCCCGGGCAGCCCGACGCGAGGAGCGCCAGGCTCGCGCCCGCGGCCGCCGCCAGGCCCTTGCCCACGGCGCGAGGACGCGGCATGGCGGCCTGACAAAACGGGCACTCAGCCTCGCTCGAATACACGTGGCGCGCGCAGGCGGGGCAGGGGATCAAGGGCGGCATGCTTACCTCGTTCCGTTCACGACCGGCAGCGGGCGGGCCGTGGGCAAGGGGGCGTCGCTCGGCTCGAGGACGAGCTCGAAGGTCCCGTGGTCGAAGGGCGCGCCCGGCGCGGGCGCCGCCTGCACGAAGCGCTCGCGCAAGCCTTGCCGCTGGTACTCCAGGGCGCGGTGGTGGCAGTAGGGGTTGTTGCCGGCGCGCCCGAAGAACACGTGCGCGGTCCAGGTGCAGCCCGCGCGGCAGGTCTCGGCGTAGTAGCAGCTCGCGCAGGCGCCCCAGAGCTCGATCGTCTGGTCGCGGGTGAAGCGCAGCTGCGCGGTCTCCTCCCACACCTCGCGGATCGGGCGCGCGCGCACGTGCCCGCCGGCGAAGTCGGCCGTGGGCAGCGAGGGGCAGCCCTTGATCGCGCCGTCCGCCTCGAGGCCCAGGGTCTGGCGCCCGGCCTGGCAGCCGACCGTGTGCCCGCGTCGCGTGACGCTCCCGCGCAGCGTCGTCTCGTAGGGCCCGAAGTAGCCCACGTTGTTGCCGGGCCACAGGCGGACCCCGAGCTCCTTGCAGCGCGCCTGGAGCTGGGCCAGGCGGGGGAACACGTCGAGCAGCTCGTAGGGCTGGAGCAGCCACTCCCACTGGTCCGCCGCGCGCCCCATGGGCACCGTGAACTGGATCTGCCAGCTGTGCGCACCCTCGTCAGCGATCAGCTCCAGCACCTGCTCGAGGTCGTCGACGGTCAGGCGATTGATCTGGGTGTTGACCGAGACGGGGATCCCGACCGCGCGCAGGTTGCGCAGCGCGCCGAGCGCCGCGTCGAAGGCCCCCTGCACCCCGCGCTGGCGGTCGTGGGCGGCGCGCAGCCCGTCGAGGGAGACCGACATCGACTGGATCCCGGCGTCCTTGGCTCGCTGCGCGCGCTCGGGGGTCATGCCGCGCCCGCCGGTGGTCATGGTGCAGGTCATGCCGGCGGCGCGGATCGCCTTGGCGATCTGGTCCCAGTCTTCGCGGAGGTACGCCTCGCCGCCGATCAGGGTCACCTCGCGGCAGCCCATGTCGGCGATCTGGCGGACCACGTCGAGGGCCTCCGCGGTGTCGAGCTCGTCGCTGCGAGCCTTGCCGGCGCGCGACCCGCAGTGGCCGCAGGCGAGGTCGCAGCGCAGGGTGATCTCCCACACGGTGTAGCGCAGCTCGGTCGGGGTCGCGGCCATGGGTCGAGGATAGAGCCCTCGACCGCGACGCGCCACGTGGCCCAGGCGCGCCGGCTGGACCCCGGGCTCGCGCTCCGCGGGCTTGCTACGCTAGCCTCACCCGCCCTCCCTGAAGGAGCCGACCATGGACTGCCCAGGCTGCGCGACCCAGATCCCCGACTCGGCCAGGCAGTGCATGCACTGCGGCTGGCAAGCCCCCCGCAGCGGACTCAGCACCGGCATGATCGTGCTGATCGTGGTCCTGATCGGAGGCTGCGGGCTGTTCGGGTTCATGGGGGTCGTCGCCGCGATCGCGATCCCGAACCTGATCGAGGCTCGCAAGCACGGCAACGAGGCCGCCGCGATCGGCGCGCTCAAGACAATGGGCACGGCTCAGTCGCTGTTTCGCGAGGGCGACAAGGAGGGCGACGAGGTCTTCGACTACGCCTCGCTCCGGGAGCTCTCCGACGCGAGCCTGATCGACGGGATCCTGGGCTCCGGGACGAAGCAGGGCTACGTGTTCACCTGCGACGCCAGCCCCACCACCCCCGAGTTTCTCTGGACCGCGACGGCGAGCCCCGCGGTCCCTGAGACCACGGGCGACCGCTACTTCGGTACGAACCAGAGCGGCGTGATCTTCTACTCACTCAGCGGACCGGTCCAGTTCGACGCCGAGGGCGAGGTCACGGGCGACGCGGTCCCGGTCGGCTGGTAACGCCCGCCCGCCGCGCCCGCGAACCACGAAAGGTCCCCCCATGGAGTGCCCCGCCTGCGCCACGCAGATCCCCGACACGGCCAAGCAGTGCGAGCATTGCGGCTGGGAGGCCCCCCGCAGCGGGCTCGCCGTGGC
>JAGQRJ010000584.1 GCA_020425635.1 Planctomycetota bacterium
GAGTCTTCGACACCCTGACTGGCCAGCTCGCGCCGATCACCACGGGGGTTGTCGGCGAATGAAAGTGTCACCCATGTATCCGGCATAAAACGTCACCCATGTTTCGGTTTGCACAGACCGAGACCGAATCCGAGACCGAGACCGAGACCGAGACCGAGACCGAGACCGAGGCCGCGCTCCCGCAGCCGGGCCGAGGCTCAGTGCGCCAGGTAGCGAAACAGGCAGTCGCCGGCCTGGATGTACTCGCCGCCGGCGAGGGGCTGGAAGCCCACGACCCGCCGCTGGTTGATCAGGGTGCCGTTGGAGGAGCCGAGGTCTTCGACCCCGAAGGTCCCGTTGCGGTAAATGATCTGGCAGTGGCGGCGCGAGACGCGATCGCTGTTGACGTGGACCTCGGTCGCCTCGTCGCGCCCGATCACGGTCGGGCGGCCGGTGGAGAGCGAGAACGCCGAGCCCAAGAGCTCGGGGGGCCCGTGGACGACCTCGAGCCGCGTGCCCGCCGCCGGGTTCATGCTCGGCGGCGGCGTCGACGGCGGCATGAGCGGCTGCGGGGGCGCGATCTCGGTGGTCGGCTTCCCCCAGGCCTGGGCCGGCTCGGGCGGGTTCCAGGCGGGGGCCGGGGTCTGGGGGTAGCTACTGGCTGGGGGCGCCTGATAGCTCGGGGTCGGCGGGGGCGCGTGCGGGTCCACGGTCGAGCGCGGCGGCGTGGTGAAGGGCACTCCGCATTGGGGGCAGTTGCCCTGACGGCCCGCGTGGGCCGGGTGCACGGACATGAGCAAGGTGCAACTGCTGCAGCGGAAGTGGATCACTCGGGGCAGTCTAGCCGGTTTTCCCAGGCCAGGCTATCGGCCTCCGCGCCCGTGACGCAGGCGCCCGACCCGCTCCGCGAGCTCCGGGGAGGCGAAGCACGCCGCCCGCAGGGCTCGCACTTCCTCGGCCACCTCGGCGTAGGCCCGGCCGTCCTCGATCCAGCGAAACAGGGTCTTGTGGTCGGCCACCGCGCGCGCCGAGTTGGCGGCGATCCGCGCGACGAGGGCCCGCGCCGCCTCCTCCAAGCCCGCCCGCGGGACGACCTCGCTGACCAGCCCCATGCGCGCGGCCTCGGGCGCGGGGACCGGGTCGGCGGTGTAGATCAGCTGCTTGGCGCGCGCGGCCCCGACCAGGCGCACGAGCCGCGAGAGCCCGGTGTAGCTGTAGAGGATCCCGAGCTTGGTCGGGGGCATGCAGAGGCTCGCCTCCTCGGCCGCCAGGCGCAGGTCGCAGGTCAGGGCCAGCTCGCAGCCGGCGCCGTAGGCCGGCCCCTGGATCACCGCCACCGTGGGGACGGCCACGGCGTCGAGGGCCCGCAGCGCCTGCTCGAGGGGGTGGTTGGCGTCGTCGACCACGCTCGGCCCCTGCTCCAGCTCGGCGAGCAGGGTCGGGAGGTGGTAGCCGGTGCAGAAGTGCCGGGAGCCCGCCCCGCGGAGCAAGAGCACGCGCGCGTCCTCGGGGATCGCGCGCAGCGCGGCCGTCAGCGCGTCGAGCAGGGGCACGTCGAGGGAGTTGCCGCGCTCGGGCGCGCTGAGGGTGATCCACAGCGCCGCGCCCTCGCGGCGGACCTCGACGGCGCCGCTCACCCCTGCTGCTCCGAGAGCCTCCCGATCCAGGTCCGGATCAGGTCGAGGGCGATCTCGTTGCGCCCGCCCTCGGGCACGATCAGGTCGGCGAAGCGCCGGGTCGGCTCAATGAAGGCCTCGTGCATGGGGCGCACGGTCTTGAGGTACTGGTCGATCACCGACTCGCGGGTCCGCCCGCGCTGGGTAATGTCGCGCTGCATGCGGCGCAAGAAGCGCAGGTCGGGGGGCGTGTCGACGAAGAGCTTCAGGTCGAGCAACGGCCGGATCGACTCCATGGCCAGCACGAGGATCCCCTCGAGAATGATCACGCACGAGGGCTTGAGCGGCACGGTCTCCTCGGCCCGCTGGTGGTTGGCGTAGTCGTAGACCGGCTGGGCCACCGCTTGCCCGGCGCGGAGCGTCTTGAGGTGCTCGAGCAAGAGCGGCTCGTCGAAGGCGTCGGGGTGGTCGTAGTTGATCCGGTCGCGGTCGCTGGGCGGGATCGCGCTCAGGTTCTTGTAGTACGCGTCCAGGTAGACGATCTGAACTTGGTCGGGGCGGAAGCTCTGCGCCAGGGAGCGGGCCAGGGTGGTCTTCCCCGACCCCGATCCTCCGGCCACGCCCACGAGCACGGGTTGCGTCATGCCCTGGACGCTACCACAGCCGCCGGCTCAGCCCGAGGGGAGGGGAAAGGTTCTCTGCGCCGCGCGCCCTCAAGGCAGCGCGCCGGCGCTGCCGAAAAGTGAGCGGGAGAAGCTCATGGCCAACGAAGTCCAACGCCAGGCAGGCGCGGTCGTCTACCGCACGGGCCCGTGGGGTGGCCTCGAGGTCTTGCTCGTGAGCCGCAGCACCTCGGGCTGGGGCTTCCCCAAGGGCGGGATCAAGCGCAGCCAGTCGGCCACGATCGCCGCCCGCGCCGAGGCCCTCGAGGAGGCCGGGGTCCTCGGACGGATCGACCCCCTGCCCCTGGGCAGCTACCGCTACCGCAAGCGCCGCCTGCGCCGACACGTGGTGGTCTACGCCATGCGCGCCGAGCGCCTGCTCGAGCGCTGGGACGAGGAGCAGCGGCGGACGCGGGTGTGGGTCCCCCTGCGCGAGGCCTCGCGCATGCTGGCCAGCGAGCGGGCCCGCCCCCTGCTCGACGCGCTCAAGGAGCGCCTGCGCCAGCAGCGGCCCCACACGGCGACGCTGCGCCTGGCGGCGTAGCTAGCTTCCGGCCCTACCCCAGCCACTCGGCGGCTTGGCGCGCGTAGTAGGTCAGGATCGCGTCGGCGCCCGCGCGGCGGATCGAGGTCAAGCTCTCGAGGACCACGCGCTTCTCGTCGAGCCAGCCGCGCTCCGCGGCGGCCTTGAGCATCGCGTATTCCCCGCTCACCTGGTACGCCGCGAGCGGGAGCGTGGTCGCCTCGCGCAGCAGGCGGATCACGTCGAGGTAGGGCCCCGCCGGCTTGACCATGAGCATGTCGGCGCCCTCGTCTTCGTCGAGCATGCACTCGCGCAGGGCCTCGCGCGCGTTGGCCGGGTCCATTTGGTAGGTCTGCTTGTCGCCGTGCCGCGGCGCGGAGTCGAGGGCGTCGCGGAACGGCCCGTAGAAGGCCGAGGCGTACTTCGCGGTGTAGGAGAGGATCGAGACCTCCTCGTAGCCGCTGTCGTCGAGGGCGTCGCGGATCGCGGCCACGCGCCCGTCCATCATGTCGCTGGGCGCGATCACGTCGGCGCCGGCCATGGCCTGGCTCAACGCCTGACGGCAGAGGACCTCGACCGTCTCGTCGTTGAGCACGCGCCCGTCCGGGGCGACCAGCCCGTCGTGGCCCTCGCTCGAGTAAGGGTCGAGGGCCACGTCGGTGATCACGACCAGGTCGGGGTAGGCCTCCTTGAGCGCCTTGATCGCCCGCGGCACGAGGCCGTCGGGGTTGAACGCCTCCTCGGCCCCCGGGGTCTTGAGCGCCTCCTCGACCGCGGGGAAGAGCACGACCGCGTTGACCCCCACCGCGCGCGCGGCCCCCGCCTCCTCGACCAGGCTCGCCAGGCTCAGCCGCGAGCAGCCGGGCATGCTCGCGATCGGCGCGTCGTCGGCGTGCTCGTGGAAGAACAGCGGGTAGATCAAGTTCGCCGGGCTGAGCCGGGTCTCGCGCAAGAAGCCGCGGACCGTCGCGTTCTTCCGGTTCCGCCGCGGACGTTGACGCATTTCGCTCATGGGTCGCTCCCTCCCTCAAGCATATAGGACCACGCGTCCCGCGGGCTCCGCAGCGCCGCGTCCGCCGCGCGACCCAAAACCAGCTATAACCACCGGCCTGAGGAGGCTGCCGTGGAGCACATCGCCAAGCTGATCCGAGACGTGCCCGACTTCCCCAAGCCGGGGATCCTGTTCAAGGACTTCACCCCGCTGCTGGCCAACCCCCAGGCCATGGCCGAGGTCTACGACGCCATGGCGGCGCCCATGAAGGCCCTCGGCGTGCAGGCCGTGCTCGGGATCGAGTCGCGGGGCTTCATTCTCGGGACCCCGATCGCCGATCGCCTGGGCGTGCCCTTCGCCCCCGTGCGCAAGCCGGGCAAGCTCCCCGCCAAGACCGTCTCGGTCTCCTACACCCTCGAATACGGCGAGGACACCCTCGAGCTCCACGAAGACGCGATCCAGCCGGGGACCCGCGTCGCGATCGTCGACGACCTGCTGGCCACCGGCGGGACCCTCGAGGCCGCCTGCCGCCTGGCCGAGTCGATCGGGGCCGAGGTCGTGACCTGCTCGCTCCTGATCGAGCTCAGCTTCCTCAAGGGCCGCGAGCGCCTCAAGGGCCGCACCGTCCAGTCGCTGATCCAGTACTGAGCCATGGAGGTCTGGACCCAACACCCCCACCCCCTGCGCGGCCCGGGCGAGGGCGCCTGGCGCGGCGCCATGACCGAGTGGCTCGGCGCCTGGACCCGCGACGCCGCGGGCGAAGGGTGGGCCCCCGAAGACGGGCCCCTGGTGTGGCCCGAGTTCATGGAAGAGCTCGAGGACCACGGCCTCGACCTCGCCCAGCTCGCGCCCGCCGAGCACGCGCCGATCAAGGCGCTGTTCCTCGAGGTCTACGCCGAAGCCCTCGCCGCGGCCCGCTAGCTAGCCCCCCGCCGAGCCGTCGTCTTCACGCCGCCGGGCGGGGCCGCCAGGGGACGCGGGATCGGGCCGCTCCCAGACGGTCCAGCGATCCGCGCTCACGACGTTCAGGCCGAAGCGATCCGGCGGCAAGGCGCTCCCCCCGTAGGGGACGCCGAGCGCCTTCCACGCCCGCTCCGCGTAGCGCTCGCCGCCCTCCAGGAAGTCGAGGAGCAGCTCCAGGGCGACCGCCCGCGACACGTCGTCGACCAGCGCGCAGCTCGGGAAGTCGGACCCTCCCAGGCAAACGCGCAGGTTTACTCCCCCGCTGAGGGGATCCACGCAGGCCTCCATGCTGCGACCGACGCGCTGGCCGATCCCTCGCGGCAGGTCGACGCGCAAGACCCCGTCGAGCGGTCCGATCGCCTGCAGACCCTGCTCGAGGCCCTCGACGGTCGGCGCATGGGCGACGACCTCGGGTTCACCCCACTGATCCCTCGGCAGCGGCAGCGTGCAGACCTGAGGCTGGGCGGCCTGGGCCTTCTTGGTGGCCCTCTTGGCGCCCTTCTTCATGGCGGCCTCCTCGGCGCCCGCGCGCGCACCGACGCGCGGTCGGTCCAGTCTAGCCGGCCGATCACGCGAGCTCCCGACCTCGCCCGAGTGGCCGATTCCCTGCACGGGCCCACGGTCGGAGTTCGCTACACTGCGTCACCCGGAGGAGGGACGCCACGCAGTCCACCGTCTACGACCCCAGCGCCTTGACCGGCCGCTTTCTGTTCTTCACCGGTAAAGGCGGCGTCGGCAAGACGACCCTCGCGTGCGCGACGGCGGTGCGCCTGGCGCAGGCCGGCGAGCGGGTGCTCCTGGTGAGCACCGACCCCGCGTCGAACCTCTCCGAGTCGCTCGGGGTCGAGGTCGGCCCGCGGGCCGTGGTCGTGCCCGACCTCCCCACCCTCTCGGTGCTCAACGTCGATCCCGCCCAGGCAGCTGAAGACTACCGACAGCGGGTGCTCGCCCCCTACGCCGACACCGTCTCTCCCGAGGCGCTGCAGACCCTGCGCGAGGAGCTGTCAGGGGCCTGCACGGTGGAGATCGCGGCCTTCGACCGCTTCGCCGGGCTGCTCGGGCACGACGAGGCCGAGGGCGTCGACCGCGTCGTGTTCGACACGGCCCCCACAGGGCACACGCTGCGGCTGCTCGAGCTCCCGCGGGCCTGGACGAACTTCCTCGAGAGCAACACGCGGGGCGCCTCGTGCCTGGGGCCCCACGGCGCGCTGACCACGCGCCGGGACCGCTTCGCCGAGGCGCGCGCGGCGCTCGAGGATCCGGCGTTGACCACGATCGTGCTCGTCGCGCGCCCCGACGTCGCCGCGCTCAAGGAGGCGGCGCGCACCGCCGCCGAGCTCAACGAGCTCGGGCTCGCGAACCAGCACCTGGTGATCAACGGCCTGTTCCAGGCGACGGACCTGGACGATCCGATCGCGGTGGCGCTGGAGCAGCGCGGGCAGCAGGCCCTGAGCGCCATGCCGGCGGCCATCGCCGGGCTCGTCAGGTCGCACGTCGCGCTGCGTCCCTTCGAGACGATCGGCCTCGCGGCGCTCGCGGCGCTCCTCGAGCCCGACCCGCGCCCTCCCCGGGAGGCCGGAGCGGCCCCCGCCGTGCCGGCGCTCGCCCGGCTGGCGGAGCTGGTGGACGAGCTCCAGGCCGACCCCTGCCGGCTGCTCCTGGTCATGGGCAAGGGCGGCGTGGGGAAGACCACGATCGCCGCGGCGCTCGCGGTCGAGCTGGCCGCCCGCGGCGTAGACGTGCTCCTGAGCACCACGGACCCGGCCGCGCACCTGGCCGCGACGGTCGAAGGCCAGCTCGAGCACCTCGAGGTCAGCCGGATCGACCCCGCGGCGGAGACGCGCACCTACGTCGAGTTCATTCTCCGCACCAAGGGCAAGGACCTCGACGAGGACGGCCGCGCGCTGCTGCTGGAGGACCTCGACTCGCCGTGCACCGAAGAGGTCGCGGTCTTCCACGCCTTCTCTCGGATCGTGAACCGCGCCCGCGGGCAGCTCGTGATCCTCGACACGGCGCCCACGGGCCACACCTTGCTGCTCCTCGACGCGGCCGGCTCGTACCACCGCGAGGTCCTCAAGACCCGAATCGCCAGCGTCCCCGGTCGCGTGACGACCCCGCTCATGCGGCTGCAAGACCCCGCCTACAGCCGCGTCCTGCTCGTGGCCCTGGCCGAGACGACGCCCGTCTCCGAGGCGGCGGCGCTGCAGGAGGACCTCCGACGAGCGGGGATCGACCCCTACGCCTGGGTCGTGAACGCGAGCCTGGCGGCGGCCGGCGTGCGCGACCCCCTGCTCCGCCACCGCGCAGCGCTCGAGCTGGTGCAGCTCGAGCGCATTCGCGAGCTCGCGCGGGCGGTCTACGTCGTCCCCTGGGCCCTGCACGCACCCCGCGGGGTGGACGCGCTGCGTGAGCTGTCCGCCACGCCGGCCGGACGCTGAGCCGCGCTGCGCGACCTCCCTCGCCCGACCAGCCGGGCGAGCCCGCCTCCCCGGGTCTCACTGTCTCAAACAACACTGCCGGGGTCGGCGGGCGCCTCCGCGCGCAGGCGGAGCTCCGCGGCTGCTGTCATGAGCCCTCCTTCGAGTGGGGACCGCTGCGAACGCCCGAGCGAGCCTCAGCGCGCCTCGGGCTCGAGCTCGGGCTCGGGCTCGGGCTCGGGCTCCATGACCCAGGCGGGGAGCCACTCGTCGCGGACCCGGGTGTAGCCCTGGGCCACGAGCTGGGTCTCGAGGTCGGGGTAGTGCCCGGCGCCGTAGAAGATCGCGATCGTGCGCGCCTCGGGGTGCGCCTCGAGCTCCTTGAAGCGCTGCATGACCACGCGGTTGCGCCCGAGAATGATCGCGCGGTCGAAGTCCGAGCTGGCCTCGCTCGGCGCCTGGTCGGGGAGCTGGGAGAACTGCGTGGCCAAGAGGTCGGCGCAGGCCTCCTTGAGCACGAGCTGCATGGGCTTGGGCCCGAGGATCCCCTTGGCCGCCTCGGAGAGCGCGCGCCCCACGAGCAGGTTCATGGCGGCCTGGCGCTTGGGGTCGAGGCCCGCGGTCAGGGCGCTGAGCATGGCCGAGTTCTGCCCGTTTTGGAACATGCCCTGCAACTCCTCGACGGTCACGTCGGCCGAGAACCACCACGAGTGCGAGTAGTCCACGCCGTTCTTCTGGAAGGTCAGCTCGAGGGTCTCGGCCATGGTCGTCTGCATGAGCGTGATCGAGTCCTTGGAGGTCGCGTCGGTCCAGCTCAGCTGACCGAGCTGGGCCGGCTGGGCGAGCTCCTCGGCGCGGCGCTCGGCGCTGGGGAGCCGCACCTCGCCCAGGCCCCGGTCTTGCTCGGGGCCGACGCCCTCGTAGAGCACGACGTCGTGGCGGTCGAGGATCTGCTGCACCCGACGGTAGTAGCGCCGGTCGGCGACGTGCACCGCCCCGACCAGCGAGACCCGGCGCTTGCCGTCGGCGCTCTCGAGGGTCCGGTTGAGCACCTCGAGCCGCGACCAGGTGTCGGAGTAGCGGTGGAAGCGCACGTAGGTCAGCGGGTCGTCGTCGGCGACGACCTCCTGCACCTCGTCGCGCTCGACCAGGCGCGCGCCCTTGTTCGCGAGCTGCACGCAGAGCGCGCCGCCCTTGGTGTCGAGGATCACCTTGCCCTCGATCCGCGTCCCGTCGCGCAGCAGCACCTCGTCGGCGCGCGCCAGCCCCGCGCAGCACACGGCCGCGGCGATCAGATTCCAAGCTCGCATGAACCCTCCTCGCTCCCCGAGCCCGATCCTAGCCCGCAAAGCTCACCACGAAGGGGTGAGTTTGCGGGCTCGCAGCGCGCCCGGCCCGTCGGGGGTGAGCCCGAGCAGCGCTGCGGCGAGGGCCAGGGGGAGGCCCCCGGAACGTCAGTCGCGCGCGAACGCCGGCACCTCGGGGCCGCGCACGGCCTCGACCTCCAGGGTCTGCTCGCCCTCGGCGGCGCTGACGCTCACCGCGACCCGGTCGCCCGGGGTCAGGGGGCCCACGCCGGCCGGGGTCCCGGTGAAGATCACGTCGCCGGCGTCGAGGCGCACGAAGCCGTGCAGGTAGCGCAGCAGCGGGCGCAGCGGAAACAGGAGCTGGTCGGTGCAGCCGGCCTGCACCTGCGCGCCGTTTAGCAGGGTGCGCAGCGAGATCGCCGCGGGGTCGGCGGGGCGCGGGAGGATCGGCCCCAGCGCGCCCGCGCCGTAGAAGCCCTTGGCGCGCACCCACTGCGGCTCGAGCTTCTGCAGCGCGCGGTCGCTGAGGTCGAGCCCCGGCGCCACCCCGGCCACGGCCTCCCAGGGGTCGGCGGGCAAGGGGGCTGTGCCGGGGCCGATCGCGCGCCCGAGCACGAGCACGACCTCGCCCTCGTAGTGGATCGGGGTCTCGCCCTCGGGCCAGCGGGGCAGCGGGCAGCGGCCCTCGACCAGGCAGCCCACGGGCTTCCAGAACAGGAGCGGGGTGCTCGGCAGCTCGTGGTCGAGCTCGGCGGCGTGCGCGGCGTAGTTGCGCCCGACGGCCAGCGCCTGGCGGGGGGTGGGCAGGGTCGACATTGGTTTCGCTCCTCGCTGGCTCTGTCCGCAGAGCGCCCGTAATATCAGGTCACGTGCCTGAACTGGTCCACACCTGCGGCAAGCGGCTGAAGTTTCCCCCGGGGGCCGAGGGGCGCACCGGGCGTTGCCCGCAGTGCGGGGGCGAGGTGCTGGTCCCCAACCACCAGACCTCCGTCGGGCCCGGCACCTTCCAGCTCACCCCGCCCCCGGACTGGCCGGCCTTCCTCGCCTACCTCGAAGACCGCGGCCCGGCCCCCGAGCGGCTGATCATGCCCGCGAACCTCATGCTCCAGACCGAGGCCGACGAGAAGTGGGAGCGGCGCAGCGAGGTCCGCTGGTCGAAGTGGCGCTGCCCCTCGTGCAAGGAGCGGGTCTACATTGGGCAGATCGTGTGCCTCGCCTGCGGGCTCGACTTCCGCACCGGGCATATCCTCGACAAGCAGGCCAAGCTCAACGAGAAGGGCATGACCTACCTCCAGGACATTCCCTGGCTCAAGGAGGCGCGGGCCGACATGGTGCGCGAGGCCAAGCAGGCCAGGGCCGAGAGCGCCAAGGCTCGCTCGCCGGAAGACTCCGCCAAGTTCAAGGCGCCGAAGCGCAAGAAGAAGAAGACCCGCCGTCGATTCTGAGAGGGCACCGTGACGACCCCCGACGCCATGCTGGCCAACCTCCTGGCTGAGGTGAAGCTCGCCGACAAGAAGCTCGCGCAGCTCGCCGAGAGGCGCGGCGACACCGAGAACTCGATCCGCGCCGCGCTGCGCGCTAGCGACCGCCCCGCCGCCGAGAAGCTGGCCCTCGCCCTCGAGCGGATCAAGGACGAGCAGCGCCGGCTGGAGAATCAGCGCGCGCAGGCGCAGCGGGCCTACGAGCAGGGCAAGGTCAAGATCAGGGACCTCAAGTCCAACCTCAAGTCGGCGCAGGCCGCCAAGCACACCCTCGACGCGCTCAACGCCGTGATCGGCGCCCACGGCACGCTCTCGGCGGCCGACGACATTCTGGCCCAGATCGAGCAGGAGGTCGCGACCAACGAGGCGCGCCTGGAGATCGCCGCCGAAGAGGCGGAGTCCTTGATCGAGCCCGAGATCGACCCCAAGCTCCTGGCCGAGAGCGTGCTGCTCGAGTTCGAGCAGGGCTCCCCTGGCAAGCCCGCGCCGCGCGCGGCGCCGCCCGCCTCCAAGGAGCTCGGCCCCGGCCCGGGCGACGACGGCCGCGAGCCGCCTCCCGGGCAGGGCAAGAGCATTGGCTGAGGGCTCGCGGCTGAAGCGGGCCGTGTTCGGCGTCCCGCTCGCCACCCGCTCGAGCGCCGGCTGGGTCTACCCGCTGACCCCGCTCGCGCGGCTCACCCGCGCCTTGCGCGTGGCCTTGGGCTGGGGCCTGCTCGCGCTCGCGCTGCTCGCCCTGATCCTCGGCGTGCTGTGGGGGGTGCCTGCCTGGGCGGCCGCCTCCTCGCCGGCCTACGCCCTGGCCAAGGCGCGCGCGGGCGAGGACCGCGAGCTGCCGCCCTTCCTCGGCAGCCCGGTGGAGTGCGAGCGCGTGCCCACCCACTACCGCCTGGGAGGCGACGCGTCGAGCTTCCGCTTCTGGGTCCAGGGGCCGCGCGGGCGCGCGCTGGTCAACGCGCAGGTCGAGGGCGAGCGGGTCACCCGCTTCTCGCTGATCCGCGTGCGCTTTGGCGAGTAGACTGCGCCCGCGAGAGGCAGGTGCGGCGTGGAGTATGTCCAGCGGGGCGAGGCGTTCTTGGTGCGGCTGGAGCGCGGGGAGGAGGTCCTCACGAGCCTGGCGGAGTTCGCCGCGGCCCACGACCTGAACGCGGGCACGATCCTCGGGATCGGCGCGCTCGAAGACGTGACCCTCGGCTACTACGAGCTCGCCACGAGGACCTACACGCGCAAGACCTTCGCCGGCGACTACGAGCTCGTGAACCTCACCGGGAACTTCTCGCAGGTCGAGCGGCAGCCCTTCCCGCACTGCCACGTGACCCTCGGCGGCCCGGACTTCCAGACGATCAGCGGGCACCTGTTCCAGGGTCGCGTCGCGATCACGTGCGAGCTCAGCGTGACGCCCTTCCCGGTGACGCTCCCCCGCACGCGCCACCCCGAGGTCGGGCTCAACCTCTGGGACCTGGCCGCCGCGGATCGGCAACGCCCTTGACTTCGTGCAATCGGGCCGTGGAATGAACCCATGAGCGAAAAGACCCTGCCCGCCACGAAGCACGCCCCCGAGAAGTCCGCGCCCCAGGTCGAGGTCGCCGGCTCCCCCGTGCGCTGCCCCTACTGCCACACCGACTGCCAGCCCGAAGACGAGGCCGCGATCGTGTGCCAGCGCTGCCTCTCGCGGCACCACGGCGGCTGCTGGCGCGAGGGCGGCTCGAGCTGCTCGAGCTGCGGCTCGACCAAGGCGCTCAAGAGCGACACCCCCGAGGTCAAGATCGCGCCCGCCGAGCTCAAGCTGCTCGAGGAGGGGCTCGCGCGCGAGGCGGTCGAGCGCGTGCAGCGCCGGCTCTCGGTGAGCGAAGCCCTCGCGACCACCGCCCTGCTCGAGGCCGCCAGCCGCAAGCTGCGCGACGCCGGGCGGCGGCTGCCGCCCGGGGCGATCGTGGCGATCGTGGCGATCGTCATGATCTTCTTGATCCCGCTGCTCGCGGTGTTCTCCGACCTGCTGCGCAGCCTCTAGCGCCGGCCAGCGGTGAGCGACGCGCAGCTGCAGCGGTTCGAGCGCGCGTAGGCGCTCAGCGCTCCCACCCGCCGCGCCTCGTGCAGAGGCTCTGCACCCCAACCACGAGGGACGATCAGCGCCATGACGAGCGAGAGTGGGACGCGACTGCGACAGCTGCGGGGGTTCTGGTGGCGGGCGCTGCTGCTCGCGGGCTCCTTCACGCTCGGGTTCGGCGCAATGCTCATGGGGGCAGGCGTCAGCGACCGGGTGGGCGTCGCCGAGTCGGGGGTCGTGACCAAGATCTACTACACGATCGGCTTGTTCATGTTCGGGGGCCTGGACCTGGGCGTGCCTCAGGGCGGCCCCCCCCTCGCGCAGGCAATGCTCTGGCTGGCGTATTTCACCTCACCGGCGATCACGGCGGCCGCCGTGATCGAGGGGGCGCTGCGGGTGCTCCGCCCGCAGTCCCTGGCGCTGCGGCGGCTGAAGAACCACGTCGTGATCGCGGGCGGCGGCGAGCTGACGCGGATCTACCTGAGCGAGCTGGCCCGCCGAGAGCCGGGGCGCCAGGTGGTGGTCGTCGAGCTCGACCCGAACGCGCCCGCTCTGGAGGAGGTCCGGCACACGCACAACGCGCTGGTGCTCAGCGGTGACGTGACCAGCGAGGCGATCCTGGAGCAGGCCCGCGTGGGCCGGGCCGCGCGGGTGTTGCTCTTGACCGGCGACGACGTGGCCAACGCGGAGACCGCGCACCTGATTCACCGGCGCTGGGGCGCGGACGCTCCTCCAGTCGTGACCCACGTCTCGAACGTGAGCCTGGTCCGCGACCTGCGCAACACTCAGCAGCCTTGGGCAGGCGGGCTGTTCAACTCGCACGAGATCGCCGCCCGCCACGTGGTGGAGCACGAGCTGCTTCCCTACTTCGACACCACGCAGGAGGTCGACCAGGTGGTGCTGGTCGGCTTTGGGCGCTTCGGCCAGTCGCTCCTGGCCGAGCTCGAGGCGCGGGCGGGCGACAAGCTGCGGCGGATCCTGATCCTCGACCTGGAGGCCGCCAAGAACCTGCGGATCTTCCGCGAGCAGGTCCCCCTCGGGACCCAGTACGAGGTCCGCACGATCGACGGCGACGAGCGGGACCCGGAGGTCTGGGACCTGATCGAGGACGACCTCCCCCCGCACTCGGTGTTCGTGCTCGGCGCCGACGACGAGAGCAGCAACTTGCACGTGGCCCTCCGTCTCCGCCGCGAGCACCCCGACGCGCTGGTCCTGATGCGCACCATGCGCCGCTCGGCCTTCCTCAGCCAAATGGCCACGCGCCACGGCTTCCGCCTGGTGATCGTCGCGCACCGGATCCGCGAGCAGATGTGCGAGCAGGACTCCTTCGGTCTCTGCGCGGCCCCGTTGCGGGAGCAGGGCTGAGCAAGCGTCTGGCTCGGCGGGAGCGCGGCTCGCGGAGGCTGGGGGGAGAGGCAGCGAGCTGCGCAGTCTCTGAGCTTGACGGATCGTGACCTGTCAGGCTACCCTCCGGTATGGCCGACACGATCAAGTTCAGCTCCAAGATCGAACAGCAGGCACTCGACGAGCTTCGCCGGTTTGCGAAGGAGTCGGGGCGCAGCATTTCCAGCATTCTGACGGAGGCCGTCACCGAGTATCTGGCGCGCGCGCGGGTCCGACCCGTCTTCCTCAATGCAACGGAGCAAGTCCTGAACGAGCACAGCGACCTGCTCACGAGGTTGGCCCAGTAGGTCGTGGAGCCCACCCTCTACCCCACGTTGGAGGAGGCGCTCTTCCTCCACGGCCGTCTCCTCGAGCGGTTCGGCGGGGCCCCTGGCGTTCGAGATCTCGGGCTCCTCGACAGCGCGCTCGCCCGGCCCCGCTCTGGCTATTACCGGAGCCTGTCGGAGCAAGCGGCGGCCTTGCTGCAGAGCCTGGCGCTCAACCACTCCTTCGTCGACGGGAACGAGCGCATGGCCTTCGCGCTCGCCGCGGTCTTCCTGCGAATCAATGGGACGTCGCTGCGGGTGGACGCCGAAGCCGGGGAACGCTTCCTGATCGACGAGGTGATCGTCGCGAAGGCCGACCTGGCCGTCATTACGGATTGGCTGGAGGCGCACATGTCGAAGTGAGTCCCTCGCGGTGCGCGCTGCATGCTGTCGTGGGTCGGCGCGCGCAGCAGCAGGACGGGCGACCCGGCGCGGGCGCGGGCGGTCGAGGGCGCGCGAGCCACGCGCAGCTGCGCCGCTCGAGGCCGCCTGGGTCGCGCGCCGCAGATCCGCGACGCTCTTGACTTCGTGTGAGCGGGCCGTGGAATGAACGCATGAGCGAAGAGGCCCTGCCCGCCACGAAGCCCGCCCCCGAGAAGGTCGCGCCCCAGGTCGAGGTCGCCGGGTCCCCCGTGCGCTGCCCTTACTGCCACACCGGCTGCCAGCCCGCAGACGAGGCGGCGATCGTGTGTCAGGGCTGCCTCTCGCGGCACCACGGCGACTGCTGGCGCGAGGGGGGCGCGCGCTGCTCGAGCTGCGGCTCGACCGAGGCGCTCAAGCGCGACACGCCCGAGATCAAGATCGAGCCCGCAGAGCTCGAGCTGCTCCGGGACGGGCTCAGCCGCGAGGCGATCGAGCGCGTGCAGCGCCGGCTCTCGGTGAGCGAGGTCCAGGCGACGGTCGCGCTGCTCGAGGCCGCCAGCTGCAAGCTGCGCGACGCCGGGCGGCGCTTGCCTCCGATCGTGAACCTGGCGATCGCGGCGCCGCTGGTGCTCCTCCTGCTCCTCGCCCTCGCCGGGTCCGCCGGGATCTGCGCCCTGATCCTCCGCGGCCTCTAGCCCGCAGCGCTCACCACGCAGGGGTGAGTTTTTGGCTCGCCGCCTGCAGAGCAGTCGGGCTGCGCCGGAGCGAGCAGTGGCTTTGCCACTGCGAGTGAGGCGCAAGGCGGCAGCGAGGCTGCCGACCCGCAGCGCTCTTGACTTCGTGCGAGCGGGCCGTGGAATGAACCCATGAGCGAAGAGGCCCTGCCCGCCACGAAGCCCGCCCCGGAGAAGGCCGCGCCCCAGGTCGAGGTCGCCGGGTCTCCGGTGCGCTGCCCTTACTGCCACACCGGCTGCCAGCCCGCAGACGAGGCGGCGATCGTGTGTCGGGGCTGCCTCGCGCGGCACCACGGCGGCTGCTGGCGCGAGGGCGGCGCGCGCTGCTCGAGCTGCGGCTCGACCGAGGCGCTCAAGCGCGACCCGCCCGAGATCGAGATCGCGCCGGCCGAGCTCAAGCTGCTCGAGAAGGGACACGCGCGCGAGGCGATCGAGCGCGTGCAGCGCCGGCTCTCGGTGAGCGAGGCCCTCGCGACCACCGCCCTGCTCGAGGCCGCCGGCAGCAAGCTGCACGACACCGAGCGGCGCCTGCCCCCGATCGCGTATCTGGCGCTGGCGACGGCCCTCGCGTTCGCCCTGCTCTTCGTGCTCGGGCTGTCCGCGATGCTCTACTTCGAGCTCGCCCAAGGCCTCTAGCCGCGGCTACAGGCGCCCTGTGAGCGACGCGCGGCTGGGCGGCTCGAGGCCCCTGGGCGTGGAGCGGGGCCTCGAAGACGAAGACGGGGCTGACACCCCAGGAGCGCCCCCTGTCGCCGTGGTTGTCAATCCTCGACGCGCGCGCTGGTCTTAGGGCCCGGCGCCGCGTTTGCACCGCCTGGGGCTCACCCACACCGACCCCGGAGGGCCCTCGAGACCGCGCATGCAGCACTGGCAGATCCAAGCACCCCGTTCCCCCGCTCGCTGCCCCTGGTGCCACGACGACGTCCAAGGCGTCGAGCAGCTCGTCGCCTGCGCCGTGTGCGGCGCGCGGCACCACGACCGCTGCCACGCGGAGTGCGGTGTGTGCGCGAGCTGCGGCGCGAGCGAGGCGCTCTACCCCAAGGCCCCCAAGACGCCGCGGGCGTCGCGGGCGTCGCGGGGTACGCGGCCCCCGGCTGGCTCCAGGATCTTCGTGCGCGTCTCGGGGGAGACCACGACCCTGAGCTGGGACGCGTCGAGCCAGGGCAACTGGCTCTTGATCGCGCTCTTCGCCTTCTTCCCGCCGTTCGCGATCTGGTTCGCCTACCGCGTGTTGAACGAGCCGCGGCAGAGCGTCATGCTGACGCCTGACTCGATCACGTTCACGACGCCCTCGCCGAATCAGCTCTCCCGCGTGCGCAAGGTGATCCCGCTCAGCGCCCTGGGGGCGGTCAAGGTCCAGGGCGTCCAGGGCGGCTACTTCGTGACCCTCGACCACGGGGTCACGCGCCACGTCCTCGTGACCGGGTCCCTGCTCCCGGCGCTCAAGGCCCCCGAGCTCGAGTGGCTGGCGCAGGAGATCCAGGATTGGAAGGACGCGCACGCCTAGCCCGCAAATCTCACCACGAAGTGGTGAGTTTGCGGGGTAGCCGCCTGCGAAGCAGGCGGGCTGCGCCAGAGCGAGTCGGCGGCTCTGCCGCCGCGAGCGAGGCGCAAGCGACAGTGTGTACCCGGCCGCAGGCCGGGTCTCACTGTCTTAAACAACACTGCTGGCCGCACTTCGAATCCACGAGCGGAGCGAGCGGTGAGAAGTGCGGGCTAGCCCGCCAGGGCGGATCGAGGCCTACTGCTTGACCTTGTAGGCCTTGATCCGCTCCTTGGCCTGGTCCTCGAGCGGGTGGTCCTTGAAGTCGCGGCTGACCTTGCGCAGGAGCTTGAGCGCCTCGGTCAGCTCGCCCGCCGCGTGCAGGCGCTCGGCCTCGATCAGGCTCGCCTCGGCCGCGCTCACCAGCTCGAGGGCCATGGCCTCGGCCCGGCGCTTGTGGGCGCTGTCGTAGTCGACCTCGCCCACCTTGCGCAGGTACTTCAGCGCGTTCTTGACCTTGCCCTTGTCGATCGCCTGCTGGGCCTTGGCGATCAAGGCCTCGAGCGCCGCCTCGGTGCGCGGGTCGCCGAAGGTCGAGGCGTGGGTCGCGCCCTGGTGCGGCTTGCCGTCTTTGTCTTCGAAGCGGTTGCCGTCGAAGGCCTGGAACCCGTCGCCGAAGGCGAAGCCCGGGATCACGTCGGAGGGCAGCGTGACCTCCACCGGCTGCGAGAGGATCCGGCTCAAGGTCCCGGGGCGGTCCTTGAGGTGCCCGTAGATCTTGCGCAGGTAGTCCTCGTTCTTGCCCCCGTAGTAGTAGGCGATCGCGTAATACCAGTTCTCGAGCACGCGCCGCGCCGCGGGGTCGGGGGGCGTGTCCTTCTGGCGCACCGCGCGCTCCCACTTCTGCGCGAGGACCTTGACCCCGGCGTCGAGGTTGTAGCGCCAGTCGCGCTTGAGCTGCTCGAGGTCGAACTGCTTGGCCGTGTCGCCCGTGAGCTGCATCATGCCCAGCCCGCAGTCGCTGGTGTTGTAGACGAAGGTCCCGTCGGGCCTCCACTGCTGCAGCCCGCTCTCCTGCCAGCCGACGGCCTTGATCACCTCGGTCGGCACCTGGTGCCGCGCCGAGCAGAGCGCGATCTCGGCGCTGAGCTCCTCGGGGCTCGGGTTCTGGCCGGTGGGGAGCTCCCCGCAGTCCTTGGCGCCCGCGAAGGGCAGCGCGATCAGGCACAGGACGAAGGTAAGGCGCAGGCTCATGAGCCTGCACCTTACCGGACCCGGCGCGGGGTCATCCAACCAGAATCCTGGCCAGCCTGGGGCTAGCGCCCGCCGAGGGCGTCGTCCCACGCGCCCTGGACCGCGTCGGCGGCCTCGCTGGCCGTGCTGACCGCGTCGCTCGCCGCGCCGACCACGTCGCTGGCCGCGCCCAGCGCGCTCGTGGCCGCGCCCAGCGCGCCGGTGCGCCCGTAGGTGCTGAGGGTCGTCTTGATCACCTCCCCGATCGCGGTCTTGGCCGCGGGGAACACCCCGTCCATGGCGAAGGTCGGCATGGTGCCCAGCGAGCTCGCGAGGGCCGCGCTGTAGGGGGTCAGGATCAGGGCCAGCATGCCGCCGACCAGCGCCCGGTCGGCCACCGGGGCGCGGAGCATGATCTCGCCCAGCTGCGCGGCCATTTGGAACCCGCCCACGAAGTTCGGCGGCGCCTGCTGCAGCTTCTCGAGCACCTCCTCGGCGATCTTGACCTGGCTCACGGCGCGGAGGTTGCTCCCCATGCTCCCGTAGTTGACGAAGGGCAGGGTCGTGCTCGTGCTCAGCCGCTGCTGCTCGGCGGAGTCGGCGGCGCGGGGCAGCGAGGCGGCGCCGGTGGCCTCGCCGGCGTCGGGCAAGCGGATCCGCTGCCCGGGCAGGATCAGGTTGGCGTCCTTGATCCGATTGAGCCGCACGACCTCCGCCAGGCTCACGTCGTGGGCGCGGCAAATGTCGATCAGGCGGTCGCCCTGCTTGACGACGTAGGTAGTCTCCGCCCAGGCTGCGCTGGCGGTCAAGGCGAGGGCGACGACGATCCAAATCCGAGTGTGCATGTGTGGGGTCCTCCTGGTTGCTGAGACCTATCCACATGCCGTGCCGAACCATCGCGCGCGCAACACCAAGCACGTCGTGCGCGGGGCCGGCTCGATCGTGCGCCGCCCGAACGGAACGCGCCGCGGCCTCCGCCGGTTCCGTTCACATGGGTTCCGCGCGGACGCGGGACGAACCCACGCAAGACCGAGCGTTCGCGCGGCGCACGCGTAAGTCACGTCACAGCAATGTCGCGGGGTGTGCGCAAAGCGCTCGCACGGGCGCGCTGGACCCGAGCGAGCGGGCGTTGCCATACTCGACCGTGCAGATCGGCGAGTACTACGTCCTCGGAGAGCTCGGGCGCGGCGGCATGGCCGTGGTCTACCACGCGCGCTCCCAGCGCACCGGGACCGACGTCGCGCTCAAGCTCCTCCCGCCGGGGCGCAGCCCCAAGCAGCGCGAGCGCTTCCGCCGCGAGGCCGAGGCGCTGACCCGGCTGCACCACCCCCACGTGGTCGGCGTGCACGGCGTGGGCGAGCACCAGGGCGCGCTCTACATGGCCATGGAGTTCGTCTCCGGCGAGGGCCTCGACGAGCGGCTCGAGCGCTTGGGTCCCCTCCCGGTGGGCTACGCGGTCGAGCTCTTCGTGCCCCTCGCGCGCGCGCTCGGGCACGCCCACGACCACGGGATCCTGCACCGCGACCTCAAGCCCTCGAACGTCCTGATCTCGGCCGCGGGCACGCCCTACCTCGCCGACTTCGGCCTGGCCAAGGAGGTCGGCTCGCAGTCGGGGGGCGCGGACCTCACCCAGGAGGGCGCGCTCGTGGGCACCCCGGGCTTCTGGTCGCCGGAGCAAGCCCGGGGGGATCGCGCGGCGGTGGGCCCGGCGACCGACGTCTACGGCCTGGGGGCGACGCTCTACGCCGCGCTCACCGGAGAGGCGCCCTGCAAGGGCGAGAACCTGCCCGAGCTCGTGATCGCGGTGCAAGACCGCCGCCCGATCCCGCCCTCGACCCTGCGGCCCGAGGTCCCCCGCGCGCTCAGCGAGGTGTGCATGCGCTGCCTCGAGAAGGACCCCGCGCGGCGCTACCCCAACGCCGGCGCCCTGGGCAAGGCCCTCGCGGCCAGCCTCAACGCGACGCCGCGCGGCGCAGGGC